>JAIRLL010000340.1 GCA_031259505.1 Tannerella sp. | reverse complement strand
CCGTTCGTAGCCGTCTACCATCCTTCCGAAGAAGGCGAAACGCCGTTGTCGGCCGATGCCGTGGAATACTTTGGCGACAGTGAAAATTTCATCGGCATAAAAATTACATCCCCAAACCGGACGGATTACCTCTTCAACCGCCTGGAAGAAGGTCTGGACATGACCTGCCGCGATATGCGTTTCAATGGCGTGTATGCCGCTGTCGGCGAAGCGCCCGACGGTTATCCGGAATACCTTTTCATGGGCGAAGGGCAACTGCTCGAAAAAGGTGCGTGGCGCATCCATTCGAAAACGCCCGGCGCACAAGTGTCGCTGAGCAGGAACGGCGACGCGTTCGCCCTAGTTTCATCCTCGGAAATCCAACTGCGGATACCTCTCCGGGACGGCAAACCGCCCGTTGTCTACGCCACGTCCGAACCGGACAAACGTCTGCCTTCCGCCCGGCGAGGCGACGTCTGTACTTTCACCCTGCCCGCTGGACGTTATTGGATACGATAATCATAGAATAGCCGATTGAATACAAATAATTAAACGCATTGCACACATGAAAAAAAAAGCTAAAATAACAAGTGATGCCCCGAATCCCAACTCCCAACTCTGTGCTTACCGCTTCTGAAACGACGATACCCGCCGGCGTCCAAGTTGCGTGGACGGTTAAACTTATCCTGCAAAGCGCCCACAAAACAATCGCCGGAATACCTGATCTCACACAATGGCCGGTATCAAACAAATATTATATGAAACGGATACGCTCTACCATCCTCCTCTGTACGGTCATCATCGCCACCTTGCAGATGCACGCCATCGTCAATCCCGATATTGAGACTATCCGGAAACGTGTCATCTCGGAACTGACGACGCCCGATGTACGCGAAAATTACGTTCGCGAATTGATCGCTACGCTCCACCCGGACGGTACGTGGCCGGGTATAGACTATGTCGATACCACGCGCACGGCATTTGAACATACGCGCCATCTGGCCAACATCGTGCAGATGAGCCGCGCATACCGGAAAAAAGGTTCGCCTCTGGCCGGAAACAAAGCGCTTAAGAAAGCGCTCTCGTCAGCCTTGGATTACTGGCTGACGCACGACTTTATTTGCGAAAACTGGTGGAATAACGAAATCGGGACGCCATCGGACCTGACAACCGTCCTGCTCGTCATGGACCAGGATTTATCGAAAGAACAGATTGAAAAGACGTCCGTTATCACCGGACGGGCGCATATCCATGCGTGGGGAGCGCGTCAGAGCGGCGACCGTATTAAAATAGCCGGTATCCAGGCAAAAAACGCGCTTTTTAAACGCGACACAGAACAGTTTGGGATGTTGATGCATGTCATTGAAGGAGAAATACGTTTTGTCCCCGAAAATGAACGGGGATTGCAATACGACTACAGTTTCCATCACCGCGACGACAGGGTAAACAATACGCTCTCGTATGGATTAGGGTATGCCGATACGTTTGCCGAATGGGCTGATTATGTAGCCGGTACGCCTTACCAATTTTCCGAAAAACCGTTGCAACTGCTTGTGGACTACTACCTCGATGGTATCTGCAAAATGATGGTCTTTGGGAAATATCCCGATCCGGGCGCTACGAACCGCGACATCTCGCGTCCGCGAAATCATCATGCCGCCGGCACACACTCTCTTGAACGGCTATTGCGCGTCACGGCTTACCGCGCTGACGAACTGAACGAAATCGTGAAAATCAGACGCGACGAAGCCTCGCCGACCTTTTCGTTCGGTGCGTTCTACTGGCTGACGGAACATTACGTTCACCAGCGGCCGGGCTATTTCACGTCCGTCAGGATGTTCTCCTCACGCGTCCGCAATATGGAGGAACCGTATAACGGCGAAGGACTGACGAATCATCACCGGGGCGACGGAGCCAATTACCTGTCGTTGCGGGGCGATGAATATTTCCCCATCGCTCCGGTATACGACTGGCAGAAGATACCCGGTGCCACGATCCTGCAAAAGCCTGTGCTCCCGTCTGAAAACGAGATCCAAAAGGCCGGCCTGACAGACTTTGCCGGCGCCGTAACGGACGGCAAGTATGGCGTTGTCGGTTTTGATTTTATCAGCCCGCACGACCCCGTCAAAGCGCGAAAAGCATGGTTTTTCTTCGATAAGGAATACGTCTGCCTTGGAGCCGGCATCATGTCCGCGTCGCACATGCCACTCGTCACCACCCTGAATCAAAGCAAACTGACGGGCGACGTCTTCGCCGGACAAGGCAATTTTGAAACAACCCTTCCGCGCGGCGAACATGTACAATCGGATGTGGCCGGTGGGTGGCTGTTTCATGACCAAACGGGCTATATCTTTCCCTCTTCCGCACGGATCGTACTGTCGATGCAGGCGCAAACGGGCAGCTGGTCCAAAATCAACCGGCAGACAAACTCCTCGCGCGAAGAAATCGGCATGGATGTATTCAAACTGTGGATCGACCACGGTGTGCGTGCAAGCAACGCGGGATATAGCTACATCGTAATGCCTGTCGCAACGATGGCAGACGTAAAAAAGGCGGCGGCCAACCAAGCGGTCGAAATCCTGTCGAACACATCCGCTTTGCAGGCCGTCCGGCATCGCGGGTTAAACATCGTGCAGGCTGTGTTCTATCAAAACGGCGAGATTACGTTTGTCGACGGTATCCGTCTGTCGGTCGACAGCCCCGCCCTCATCATGGTCGGTATTGACGAGGCCGGCAGCATCCGTCGTCTTGCCGTCTCCGACCCGACACGTAAGCTGGGAAAAATACACCTTCGCTTCAGCCGCAAGCTGGATGTCGCCACGACTGCCGATGATGTGCAAACGCATTGGAATATCCGGGAAAGTAATACCGAAATAGCCGTCTCCCTCCCGCAAGGCGGATACGCAGGCAAAAGTGTGACGGTTGAATTTCAATAAACAGGATACAATTATATAACCTAAAATCCGCACTTCCCAGCTTACTATAAACCTAGAATCCGCACACAAGAGTTGTTGAAAAAAGCAAAGCGCTGATATGAAATAAATTATCAAGTGCTTTGATATACGTGAGAAAACGAATGATCCTCAATTGGACTTGTTTGAAGGCGAGAAGTTCCATTACCGCTGCATATTGACAAACGATCGGGATTCTTCAAAGAAAGAAGTGATTGAAGGGTACCTCTAAAAATTCCTAATTTTTCTTTCCCTGTTTTCTGAACTTATTTTTTAGAATATCAAATGTTGGAGTTCACTAATAGTGAATGAATTGTCATGGATAATCTTCCACAAAGGAGATGAAATTGGCATTATGCCCGGAGTCGTGTCAAATCCGGCAGGTAACAATGCGAGGATTTTGACGTTAAGAAAAAAATGGCCGGATACCCTAAAATTGTAGCTGGTATCAATAATATCCATCTGATGATCCGGAATCGGCTGGGAAATAAATAATTTGTTTTCATGTCTGAAAGTTTTAGTTGTTTTTCAATGAAAATGTAAAGCTTACAACTTATAGACTTACGACTTATTGACTAAATTGGTATACTTTTTAAATAGACAAATATACTTTATTAAAAATGTCTCGTATTATACTTTTTTCGGATAAAAATCTGCGGTTAAACTTTGTGTA
>JAIRLL010000322.1 GCA_031259505.1 Tannerella sp. | reverse complement strand
GCAGGCAACGGCATCCGGCGTCATTGCGAGGTACGAAGCAATCCAGCGGGCTGATAATAAGCAAATAACGAAACATGTCATTGGTAGGAGCGCAGCGACGTGGCAATCCAGGACTCTGTTATCTTTCAATCTCACTTTTTTACCCGCTTAAAGTATTATATCTTATTTATTTCGTATCCCTAAAATAGAACATCAAAATGAAAAATATCATGAAGTCCGGCTCTTACGTTACGCTCAACCGCACGTGGAAAAACAGCGACGTCGTCAGTTTCACCTTGCCAATAAGTTTTCGATTGACGAAATACACCGGCGTCACCGACGGTTTCGCCGGCAAAGAGACTTACGCTCTTGAATACTGTCCCTTGCTGATGGGACTTGCAGGCAACGCGGTTAGAAACGGCGTTTTCAATCTTCCGTTTACAGCGGACGAATTGACGGCAAAACTGAAACCGGTGGCGGGAAAACCGCTGCATTTCAGTATCGAAGTTGCCTGAAAGGCAATATTTTCATAACCGCAGGTCAGCGACCTGCGGTTATGAAAATTACGCCCTTTGACTACCGTTGAACTTCGCTTCAGGACTTTCATAATGTCATGCGTTGCGATTCCTGACTTTTGAGACAGCCACATTTCTTATCCCGAACTCAGATTATCATCCAAAAAAAATGTTATATACCGTATTTAAAAGTAAAACACTCCCTTGTATTTTTATTTTCTTAACAACTTATCGACATAAGCGCGCTTCGAACACACTTCGAACGCACTTCGAAGGAACCCCGAAGGAAGTCCGGTCGAAAACGGGCGGGTAATTAAGAAGGATAGCATAATTTTATTTGAAATTTACAAAAAGGGAAACAGCTATTTCTTATCCCTTCCCCAGGTGTTACAGTTCAAAAATCGTCGAAAGCGATGTTTTATGGATGAAATCGAACAGTGTCAGTTTGCGTATCTTGTAGTAGCTAAGCCAGTAGTTTTTGAGGGCGGAGATGTAGTTGCGCCGCGCTTCCTGCTGCCGGTTGAGCGAGAGGGTCAGGCTGTTAATATCCGCCTTTCCGATTATAAAGCGCTGTCTTGTCTCCGAAAAAGCCATTTCGGCCAGTTCAAGCGCCTCGTCGGCGCTGGCGATAAGGCGCTGGCGGATATTGAAATCGCCTACGGTCATGATAAGGTCTTCTTCGAGCGCCAGTTCTTCCTGGCGGGTCGAGATACGCGCGACGTTGAGCGTGTTACGGGCAATATTGTACCGCCCCTTGCGTACGCCCCAGTCTATCAGCGGTATGGTTATGGATATCGACACTACGTCCTGCCGCATCGGGTCGAGGTAGACGTCGCTGAAACGCTCGGCAGCCTGATTGAAGCCGATGCTTGCCCTGAATGATGCGTTGAAGAGTGATTCACGCCTGGTTTTGTCGACCGTCTGTTCGGCTTCGAGGATTTGCTGTCGCAGATTCAGGAATTTGGGATTGTTTTCACGCGCCCTGGCAAGCGCATCGTCGACAGAGATGGTCATCTCTACAGGTTTGCCCGGCAACTGGAGGCGAATCTCGGCCGTTTTGTCGAAATTCAGGAACGAAGCAAGTCCGAACATGGCGCGTTTGAGTGCAATATCCGCATTTTGCAGTGTATTGCGGGCATTCACGGCATCCAGTTTCAACGTGAGCAGGTCTGCCCGCGTGATGGATGCAATCCTGTAGCGCTGCTCGCCGGTGCGATACAGCGTATCGGTCGATGCCACGTTGTCTTTCGCAAGATCGTATTCCGCCTGCGCCATAGCCAACTGGAAGAAATATTCGGTAGCCGTTTCGCTGATTTGCTCGACGTTGTAGAGAAATTCCTTCTTCACTTTCTCGTATTTCAGCGGTTCGATTTTGCGTTCCCACTTGAAGGGATTGTATCCCAGCAGATCCTGTGAATATCCGAACCGTATGGGGACGGCGGTGTACTGCGTGTAGGCGTTGGCGCCGAAGTTGCGCATGTATCCCATATCCGTATCGAGGAAAAACTTTCCGCCGAGGAGGTCGAAGTTCTGTTCGACCGACAACATGCCGTACGCATAGTAGTACTGCTGTTTGCGGTAGACGTCGATATCCTCGCCCGAATCGTAGCGGCGCGTGATGTCGTGGTAATACTGAGCGGGCGTCAGGCTCAGTTCGAGGCTGGGCAGGCGTCCGGCGCGATACGTGCGGAACTGCCAGAACCCCGCCAGATACATGTTCTGACTGCGGAATGCCTCGAGCGAACTGTCGGCGGCTATCGCTATTGTCTTCTCCAGCGACAGCGTCACCGGCTGTGCAGCGACCGACCCTGCGAACAGGGGAAAAAATAACAGAATTGACAGGATTGTTTTCATCTTATTGAAGTAATTGTTCTCTTTGTGCTTCCTCCGGCTTCGGCCGCTTTACGGTAAATCATCCAGTATACCAGCGGGATAATAAACAGGCTGACGATGGTGCCGATCCCCATGGCCGAAATCATGGCTATGGCGAGCGGCTTTTGCAGTTCGCTGCCCATATCGAACGAGAAGAGCAGGGGGGTCATGGCAAAAATCGTTGTCAGCGAGGTCATGACAATAGGGCGCAGGCGGCGGCGGCCGGCTTCGTGAATGGCATCCGTCAACGGGACGCCCGCCTTGCGCAGTTCGTTGATGGCATCTATTTTAAGTATCGAGTCGTTGATGATCACTCCACACGTGACGACGATGCCGATGGCGCTCATCAGGTTCAGCGAATGGCCGCAAACCCACAGCACCAGCAGCGCCGCCGCCGTGTCGACAGGTATCTCGAGCAGCACGATCAGCGGCTGAAGGAAACTCTCGAACTGCGCGGCAAGGATGAAATACATCAGCAGCACCGACACGAGCAGTATGATTACCAGTTCGCCAAGCATCTTGCGGCTGGAAAAGAAACTGCCCGAAAAATCCACATCCCACTCGTCCGGATTCGAGATGCTGCGGATGCTTTCCCTGACATCGGTCATCAGCCGCTCGGCATCGCCCGCTCCGTAAAATCCGAATGGAATATATTCGCCGTTCTTTCCCGCCGTGATGGTTTTCAGGTCTTCGCCGGGGATGATGGTCACTACCGACCTGAGGGGGATATACCTCTCCGGCCTGTCCTGTTCGGGCACGGTGCGCACCAGCGTGTTGCGCATCAGTTCGTCTACCGACCGGCGATTGCCGGCAATCGTAATCGGGAGATACTGCTGGTATGAGCGGAGCATCGCCGCCTCGTTGTCCTTGAAAGCCGTTTTCAGCGTTCGGTAAACCTCGTCGTAGGAGATGTTGTACAGAAGCAGTTTCTGGCGGTCTATCAGCAGATTCAACTGATTGTCGAACGACACACCGGAGGGTGCGTGACCGGTTTTCTCCCTTATTGCCGCCTCCCACCGGTGGATGACGTCCGGCGACGGCGCTTCGGTTCTGTTTTGCGAATAAAGCTCTGCGACGAGGTCTGCTTCGCCGGTCACAAACAACTTCTCGAAGACAGTCGCGGGCGGCGAAAACGTGACGAGCGCTCCCGGATAGTTCCTGCTCAGCCAGCCGGTTATGTGTTCGCGCAACGGCAGAATCCCCGACGGCTTTTCCGTCTTGAAATACAGTTCAGCCTCCGTGACCGACAGTTCACGGTCGCGGTTGAGCAAAAACTGCTGCTGCCCGATGTATGCCGTCCGTTCCATGACCGTCGGAGCTACCTCGCGGAAAAGCGCCTCCACGCGCACGCGGTTTTCGCCCACATGAATATTTTCGCCCCATTCGATAAAGGCAATCACCTCGTTCTGATCTATTTCGGGCATCCGGCTCTTGGGTGTCCACTTGAACAGCATGAAGCAGAGCGGCAGCGCAAGGATGACGGTCAGGATGCTTGACGTCTTGTGGCGGAAAACAAAATCAACTCCCGCATCGTAGAAACGGTCCATCGTATGTTCCTTGATGAGATTTTTTACGCTCAGACGTAGCAGCCTGTTATTGACGCCGTAGACCAGTTTGTAAAGCACAGGCAGCAGCATGATGCCGGTGAAGTATGACACGATCAGTCCGATGGACACGGCAAAAGCCTGGTCGTAGAAGATGGCGCCGGCTATACCGCTCATGAATACCAGCGGAACGAACACGGCAATGGTGGTAAAGGTCGAGCTCAGCATCGGCGTGATGACTTCTGTCGTGCCCCTGTCGCACGCTTCTTCGAGCGAATAGCCCATTGCGCGGTACTGCGAGATATTCTCCGTCACGATAATCGAACTGTCTATCATCATTCCCAGCGCCAGAATCAATCCGGAAAGAGATATGATGTTCAGCGACATGTGGAACAGATAGAATAAAAGAAAGCTGACGGCGAGACTGGCGATCATACTCATCCCGATGACCAGGGGGCTTTTGACGTCGCCAAGGAAAAGAATGGCGACAAGGCAGACAAAGATAAATCCGAGCGAAAGGTTTTGCTTCAGGTTCGATATCGTATAGTCCAGCAGTTCCGTCTGGTTTTGCGAGACGGCAAATTCGATGTCGGGGTAGACCGTCGAGAAATAGCTCGTGACTCCGCCCAGCGACTTTTTCATTGTTTCCATTTTTTCGTCCGCCTGCTTGATGACGGCAAGCGTGACAGCCCGCCTGTTGCCGGACAGCGACAGTCCTGTTTCTTTTTCGGGGACGATGGCGACGGAGGCCAGTTCTTTCAGTTGGTAGATGTGTCCGCTCTTGCGAAGGTAGATGTTTCCGACGTCTTCGGCAGTGCGGAGCATGGTCGAGAACTTGATGTTGTATTCGTAGTATCCATCGCGCACGGTCATGTTTCCCGGCTCGATGTTGTTGTCTGCGAGCGCCTTTTCGAGGTCTTCGACGGTGATTCCCGCCATTCCGAACTGCGCCATGTCGGGGACAATCTGCAACTGGCGGTTGACGATGCCTGTCATGTCCACCATTGCCACTTCGGGCAACTGTTCTATTCGCCGCTTGATGACCGTCTCGGCAAAATCGCAGAGCGAGAGGAAGCGGGCGTCTTCAGGCCATGAATACGGCGAATCGCTGGCGGCCGCCGGCGGTCGGTTGTCGGTCGGCGACTTAAGCGTGAGATTAAGATACAGGACGGGAATGTCCGTCGCGCTGGCCTTGATGACGCGGGGACGCTCCACCTCGCGCGGGAGGTAATTCATTGCGGCGTCTATCTTTTCGTTTACTTCGATGAAGGCCAGGTCGGTATCGACGCCGAAGTCGAAATAGAGGCGTATCAGCCCGGCGCCGTCGCGCGTCTCGCTCTTTATGTTGCGCAGACGGTTCACCTGCATCAGTTGCTGCCTGACGGTTCGCACCACGGTATTCTCCAGTTCCCGCGCCGATGTGTTTCGTCCCGTCACCTGTACGGTGATTTCGGGAATGGCTATGTCGGGCAGCAGCGATACCGGCAGAGTGAAATACGTTATCAGTCCGACAATGAAACAGGCTGTGAATGCCATCAGTACCGCGATGGGGCGGGCTATCAGGAATTTGATCATAGCTGTGTTAATTCAAATTGCAGGTATCTTGAATCTTAATCCTGAATCACC
>JAIRLL010000311.1 GCA_031259505.1 Tannerella sp. | reverse complement strand
CCTCTTTGGGACTTGCGACTTGTGTCGCAAGCGTGCCGGAGGCCTCTTTGGGACTTGCGACTTGTGTCGCAAGCGTGCCGGAGGCCTCTTTGGGACTTGCGACTTGTGTCGCAAGCGTGCCGGAGACCTCTTTGGGACTTGCGACTTGTGTCGCAAGCGTGCCGGAGGCCTCTTTGGGACTTGCGACTTGTGTCGCAAGCGTGCCGGAGGCCTCTTTCAAAGCTTTTCATCGGGTAATATTCTGCAGGTGGAAAACAGATGGCGTCCATATTCTGTTGATATGATTTAAAACTGTACCGCGTCAAATTTCACTATGCGCTGTTTCGGTTCTCCCAAAAAAAAATTTGCATATACGTATTTGATTCTCATTTTTTCCATACCTTTGAGGGCAAATTCTGTTTTTGAATAATTCTAATGAGACTGTTGTTCGGAAAAATAATTGCATGTGCGGCGCTGTTCGCCTGCCTCCCGTTCGGAGGACGTGCGCAGAGCCTTGATCAGGCAAAGAAACTTTATAACGAAGGAGCATACGGGGAAGCCAGACCTGCTTTTGAAAAATTAGTCAGGCAGTCGCCCTCGAACCCGTCCTACAACCAGTGGTACGGGGTATGCTGTTTCGAGACGGGCGACTTCGCGCTTGCCGAAAAACATCTGCTGATAGCCAATGGCCGCGACATTGCCGAATCATACCGTTATCTGGCAAACATTTACACCGCGTCGTACCGTTTTGCCGAAGCCGTCGGCATGTGGGAAGGATATATAGCGCACCTGACAAAAAAGAAAGAAAACACGGATACATACGAAGCACAGTTGGCATACGTCGAGAAGTTGCTTCGCATGAAAGAAAAAATGGAAGACGTGCAGGTGATAGACAGCATCGTCGTGCCCGTAGACCGGCTTCTTTCAGCCTATTTCCTGAGTCGCGACTGCGGCACGTTGCTGTCCGGCAGCGACTTCTTCGGGTCGACGGATTCGCAAACCACCGTCTACGTCAATCCCAAAGGCGACCAGGCATATTACGGACGCCTCGACGAAAACGGACGCTACGCACTCTATACCCAGTCGCGGCTGATGGACACGTGGACGGACGAAAGCCCCGTCTTTGCATCGGACACGTCGGACAACAACTATCCCTTCGTACGGGGCGACGGCGTGACGCTCTATTTCGCCTCGAAAGGAAACGGTTCCATTGGCGGATACGATCTCTTTGTCACCCGCTACAAAAACAACACCTTCCTCGCCCCCGAACAAATGGGCATGCCGTTCAATTCCACGGCCAACGACTACCTGATGGTCGTCGACGAGACTAAAGAAACCGGCTGGTTCGTTTCCGACCGCAACCAGCCCGAAGGGAAAGTATGCATTTATCTGTTTATCCCCGACGAATCCCGCAGGCGGATCGCCGTAAGCGACGATGACCTTCAACTGTGCCGCAGGGCAATGCTGGCATCCATCAAGGAAACATGGCAGCCCGGCCTCGACTACTCCGAACTGATCGACCGGGCGCGAACGGACGAAATGGCGCTGGCCATACCGCAACGGCCACAGGATTTCGTCTTCGTCGTGAACGACCAGACTACCTTTTACACATGGGCGGACTTCAAGAGCGCCGAAGCCGAAAACGCCTACCGGAAAGCGGAAAGCATGCGCAGACAGATCGAATCCACTGAACAGAAACTGAACGAATTGCGAGACAAATATACGGCCGGCAACGATGCGGAGCGCAGCCAGTTGAAACCCTCCATCCTCAAATCGGAAGAAGAGTTGGCGACGCTCCACGCGCAGATCAACGGGTGGATAAAGAAAGCCCGCAACACGGAAAACAAACATTAAATCAAAACAGCTATGATACTAAACATCACTATTATTATTGCATTTGCAGTCATTGCCGTCATCCTGTTTCTGCTGGAGATATTCCTCTTTCCCGGCGTCACGCTGGCAGGCATCGGAGGAGCGCTGTTTGCCATCGGAGGCGTGGTATACGGCTACTATAGCCTGGGGATGACCGGCGGACATGTCACGCTGGGCGCTTCGCTCGTCGTGTACGGAGTCTTTTTTTACTGGATACTCCGCTCGAAATCGCTACAGCGGATTGCACTCAACACGAATATCGACTCCCGGCTGACGTCGACGCGCGACCTGGGACTTAATCCCGGCGACGAAGGAGTTACCCTCTCGCGGCTGGCGCCCGTCGGAAAAGCCCGTTTCGGCAATACGACCGTCGAAGCCAGGGCGATGGAAAGCTTTGTCGACGAACACACACCGGTCGTTATCGTTCAGGTAGAAGGCTACCAGGTTATCGTGAAATCTATTCAAAACTAATATTTTAAACTATGACAGATTTTATTTCTTACTTACTGATTTTCGCTGTAGTTATCCTGTTTTTCGTATTCTGGTACTATGTACCGTTTCTGTTGTGGATATCTGCAAAAGTATCCGGCGTGAACATCTCGCTGATACAGTTGTTCCTGATGCGTATTCGTAAAGTGCCTCCCGGCGTGATTGCAAGAGCGATGATCGAAGCGCATAAAGCAGGACTGAGTACATTGACGCGCGATGAACTGGAAGCGCATTATCTGGCAGGCGGACATGTCGAACGCGTCGTGCATGCCCTGGTTTCGGCATCGAAGGCCAACATCGACCTCACGTTCCAGATGGCCACCGCCATCGACCTGGCGGGGCGCGACGTGTTTCAGGCCGTACAGATGTCCGTAAATCCGAAAGTGATTGACACTCCCCCCGTCACGGCAGTGGCAAAAGACGGCATTCAGCTGATAGCCAAAGCGCGCGTGACCGTTCGTGCCAGCATCAAACAGTTGGTTGGCGGCGCAGGCGAAGAAACCGTGCTGGCGCGCGTGGGCGAAGGCATCGTTTCTTCCATCGGCTCGTCCGAAAATCACAAGAGCGTGCTCGAAAACCCGGACTCCATCTCCAAATTAGTGCTGCGCAAGGGACTGGATGCAGGAACGGCATTCGAGATACTGTCTATCGACATTGCCGATATCGACATCGGTAAAAATATCGGAGCCGCCCTGCAGATGGATCAGGCACAGGCCGACAAAAACATCGCCCAGGCAAAAGCCGAGGAACGTCGCGCCATGGCCGTCGCTACCGAACAGGAAATGAAGGCAAAAGCGCAGGAAGCGCGCGCCAAGGTAATCGAAGCCGAAGCCGAAGTGCCCAAAGCCATGGCCGAAGCTTTCCGCAACGGCAATCTCGGCATCATGGATTACTACCGGATGAAGAATATCGAGGCCGACACGTCCATGCGCGACGCCATCGCCAAACCGTCCGGCACTCCGAGCAAGCCTATCGACACCGCGAAATGAGGCAAATCCCTCCGTCCGAACTGATTCTCAATGCAGACGGGAGCATCTTCCATCTGCATCTCAAGCCAGAACATCTGGCCGGACGGGTGATTCTCACGGGCGACCCGGCGCGTGTTCCGCTTATCGGCGAATATCTGGAAAACCGTGAATGCGACGTCGCAAACCGCGAATTTCGCTCCATCACGGGGAGCTACAGGGGAAAGCGTATCACCGTCGTGTCGCACGGCATCGGCTGCGACAATATAGACATCGTTGTCAACGAACTGGATGCGCTGGCCAATATCGACTTCGGGCAGCGTACGGTCAAACCCGTCTTTCGCCGGCTGACGATGGTGCGTATCGGCACATCGGGCAGTTTGCAGCCGTTCGTGCCGGTCGGGTCATACGTAGCAGCCGAACGCGCTGTCGGGCTGGATGGTGTCATCTATTTTTACAGACGCAGCGAAGAAGTGCGCGACCTCCGCTTCGAGGAGGCTTTGCTCCGGCAACTAGAATGGCAATGCGACGGTGTGAAGCCATACGTCGTGCGCGCCGATGCTTCGCTGGTCGAACAGATTGCGCGCGACGACATTCGTCGTGGCGTAACGATAGCGGCAAACGGTTTTTACGGCCCGCAGGGACGCGCGTTGCGCCTGCCGCTTCGCGACCCGGCGCTCAATGCCAAAATCGGCACATTCGAGTACGAGGGTTGCAGAATTACCAACTTCGAGATGGAAAGTTCGGCGCTGTCGGGTCTGTCCGCACTGATGGGACACCGCGCTCTGACGGTTTGCTGCATCATCGCCGGACGTGTAGACCACCGCATGAACACGTCGTACAAAGACCATCTTGCGGGATTGATAGAAAAAACGCTCGAAAGGATATGAAGTTCCTTTTTTTCGACCTTTCGCACAGAAAAACCGGCCGGCAAGTGTCGATATTCGAAAAAAATTCATACCTTTGGGCGCTCCTACGAAAGGAAAGATGCCGGAGTGGTCGATCGGGCCGCACTCGAAATGCGGTGTATGGGTGACTGTACCGGGGGTTCGAATCCCTCTCTTTCCGCCAAGAAAAGCCGCCATATCAGCGGCTTTCTTCATTACCACAGGTTTTTGCTCACACAGGTTTTTACTCATTTTCTCGACGCGCAGGACAGGACGATTTGCGCAAAAAACGCATTTTTTAAGATATGATACTTTGCCCCCTCACGAATGATTATCCATGATTTCTCCGTATTAATTTCAATCGCGAAAATCATGTTCTACTTTTTTTGTAGAAACAAAAGTATTACTACCTTTGCTTCTGTTTTCAGGAAACGAAAATGGAAATAAAGTTTGACAGGGAGTATTTGCGTGAATTGTACGAAGTTGGAAAAACAACGGACAAAAAGTATCGCTTTCAGCCGCAAACGGTGGCAAAGTACCAGAAAACAGTCGGTATATTGAAATCCGTTTCGCGTGTGGAAGACCTTTTCCTGTACAACGGATTGCGGTACGAGGCCTCGCATGGCGACAGGG
The DNA here is from genome assembly GCA_031259505.1 of Tannerella sp. Taxonomy (GTDB): domain Bacteria; phylum Bacteroidota; class Bacteroidia; order Bacteroidales; family Tannerellaceae; genus Tannerella. Next base: position 4,096 of record JAIRLL010000311.1, on the reverse strand, counting down.
AAGGAAGTGAATCTGTTCGCGTAAATGACAAATATCGGATTGAATTTAAAACAACCAAAATCGCTTCCGAAACAGTTGTAACGATATGCAATATCATAGAATTGTCAAATTATTATAAATAAAATCATTGTGGATAAATATGTTTGTGCCCGTCCCCTTCATCCGGGCGAAGTTCTGAAAGACGAAATCGAATACCGCGGCATATCACAGCGCAAACTTGCCGTACAAATGGGGATGCCATACAAGGTATTGAATCATATATTGAACGAACGCCGTCCGCTTACAATTCAAACGGAAATGATGTTTGAAGCCGCACTGGGTGTTCCGGCGGATTCGCTTATTCGCCTGCAAACCGATTACAACCTGCAGGTGGCAAATCAGGATAAATCCTTTGCCGAACGGCTTGCGCAAATCCGCAAAGCAGTCGCCGCACTCTGACCATTCCATCATTTTTGTAAAATAATCCTTATCGACAAGTTCATGCAACGGAATATTTTTATTCCGATACTGTTCTATCCATCTTATCAGGTAAGCATGCTGGTCGGGAGTAATGTATCCATTTCTTAAACTTGTGTTGAAATGAAAAACCAGACTGTTGAAACTTTCCGGTTTTGCGGCAAATCCATATTTTGCCCAAGTCGAGCTTCCCACGTCTATGTTTGCATGTACGTTTATTTCCTGTATTCCTGCATTTTTATACTGCTCATACAGTATTCATTCCATTTCTGTTACAATGTTGCCCGTATTCAATACCGTTTCATCAGGTTCAGCGCTCCGTACAGGTACGATTCGCCGAAAATGTTCAGGTGATTCAGGACATGGTAGAGCGTATACACGCCTTCGCGATATTCCCAGCCCGGTTTCAGAGGCCAGGCTTCGCGGTAAGCATCGTAGAAGGCCGGCGGAAAGCCGCCGAAAAGCTTCGTCATCGCGAGGTCGGTTTCACGGTGTCCGTAATACACGGCGGGATCGATCAGCACCGGACGGCCGGACGGGTCGCACATGAAATTGCCCGACCACAAATCGCCGTGCAGCAGAGCGGGCGGTTCGTCGCTACCCTTCAGGATGCTTTCGATTTGCGATTCCAGACGGGCAAATCCTCTGCGCAGTTCGGGCACGGCATATCCGTTCTGTTCCGCCAGACGAAACTGATACAGCAGCCGTTTGTTGAAATAAAACGCCGTCCAGTCGCCACGCTCCTCTTCCGAAGGGATATTCATCTGCGGAGTGGCGCCAATGAAATTGTCTTCGCAAAACCCGAACGACGGAGCGGCATGTCGATGCAGCCAGGCAAGTTCGCGTCCGAACCGCTCGAAAAAGCCATGCCGGGGACGTGTGCCGTCGATATGGCGCGTGAGAATATAATCGTCGCCTGCCGATACGGCTTCGGCCGTCCGGACAGCCCCGGCCGACGCCAACTCGTTCAGTCCGCAAGCCTCGCACCGGAATGCACGGCTTTCCTCGCCGCTCTTCAGGAAGTAGACCTCGCCCGACGCCGTCCGGACGCAGCCCGTCCGCGACGGAAAGGCGAGTATCTTCTCCCCCACAATCGATTCAAAATACGCAACAGGATGTTTCATATCTATACATTAATATATGTATTGCCGCGTAAAAATACGCATGTTTTTCCGTTTCATCTACTCTCGGCACGAAAAGAAAATCACGGCGCTCCTTCCCGCAGGAATTTTTTTGTCCTTTCCATGCAGCGTTTGCCCGTCCTTTATCATCCTGTATACAGTATTTACCATTCAATTAAATGAACCAAATCTGAAAAAGACATTAATCTTAACCGTGCTGCTTTGCCGGTTCGCCGTGTATGCTGCCAGTTCGCAGGAAGAAACGCCGGACAGCAAAACGGACAGGCTCATCAGTTTTACGGAGGGCGGCGTGCTTGCCGGCAATTCGGACAACGTGAACGATGCGCCGTTTATCTTCCATTCGTCGCTGAACTACGCGTTCGGCAGGCATTTGTCGGCCGGACTGGGCGCAGGAGTGGAATTTCTGAAGGAAACACATCTGCCCGTCACGGCAAATGTGCTCTGGCAGTTTGGAAACAGGGGGGCGATCAATCCGTTTGTCCGGTTTCAGACCGGCTATGTGATTGCACTGGAAAGCAAAACGATGACCATTCCGGTCTATTATCCCCTGACTTCAAACTATTATCCCCCGTATCCGCCGGCCGAAACGGATGCAGAAGGCGGATGGATGTTCAACCCGTCCGCGGGAGTGATTTTCTATACGAAACAGAGGGTCGGCATCGCCCTCTCCGCCGGCTACCGGCATCAGACGCTGCATTACGCGGGTGAAGACGATTACCGCATGCAGGTGGAACAGAATCGTCTGTCACTTACACTGGGTATTATCTTTTAACACAACAAAGTCATGAAAACTGTTTATTCGCTTATGCTTTTGCTTGCCGCTGCGCTCGGCTTCTCCTCCTGTACGGACAAATACATGGAAGTAATAACCGTCAACGCACCGGTTTATATGAGTTTCGAAGACTTGCGTTCGGCAGTCGCCTATGCGCCGGCGCGACCGCTCGTCCATCCCGGAAAAATTTATTTCAAGGGAAATTATCTGTTTGTCGTCGAATCGCTGGAAGGCGTTCACGTCATAGACGTCTCCAACCCGTCGAACCCGCAAAACACGGGATTTATTGCAATACCCGGTTGCGTGGACATTGCCGTCAAGGAGCAGTCGCTGTATGCAGACAGCTTTGTGGATCTGGTGACGATCGATATTTCCGACGTCACCCGTCCCGTGGAGACAAAAAGACTGACCGACGTCTTCCCCTACACCGCCACGCCGCCCGAAAACCCTGACTATCCGTGTGCCGAAGTCAGGCAGGAAAAAGGCGTCGTCGTCGGATGGGAAGTCCGTCGTGAAACGCACGAGATCAAGACGTCGTATGACAATACTCCGGTTTATCCCCTCTGGTACGATGGATGGTCAAAAAACTATTCTTTAGCCGAAAGTACATCAATGTCAGGCGGCGGCGGCACATCGTTCGGCAAGAGCGGCTCAATGGCACGCTTCGGGCTGTACGAAAACTATCTGTACGCTGCCGACAATTCACAACTGTACATGTTCGACACCGCGACGCCCTCATCCCCGTCGCCCGCCGGAAACCAATATCTGAACGGCAGCATCGAAACGATGTTCATCTACGATGGCCACATCTTTTTCGGCACGCCCAACGGCATGACGGTCTACAGCCTGCGACTGCCTTCAGTGCCCGAATACATCGGCAGTTTCTGGCATGTGACGAGTTGCGACCCGGTCGTCGTGCAGGACGGATATGCGTACATCACCCTGCGCTCGGGCACGACGTGTGGCGGCGGCGTCAACCGGCTCGACGTGGTCAAAATGTCGGACGATTACAGGGAATATCATCTCGTGAACTCATACACCATGACAAATCCCCACGGACTGGGGATAGACCGGAACCGGCTGTTCATCTGCGACGGAACGGACGGCCTGAAGATATACGACGCCACGGACAGGGAACATATCACCGCTCACCAACTGGCCGCCTTTCCCGATATCCAGGCATACGATGTCATCCCCGCGGAAGGTTTTCTGTTCATGATCGGCGACGACGGATTTTATCTGTACGACTATTCCGACCTGACAGACATCCGCCAGGTCGGGCATATCCCGGTCGGGTAACCGTAGTTATACTGCGCGCGGTGTAATTTTGCGATATTATTCCGGATTGCTTCGTGCTTCGCATACGCAATGACGGCGGATGCCATTGCCGACAGAAACGGTATCTCCGTCATTGCGAGGAGCGTAGCGACGTGGCAATCCAGGCCTGCGCTCTGTCCCGGATTGCTTCGCCGTTCCGCTTTCAGTTTCTGTACGAGACGGGTACTATCAATAACATGTTTTGTTATTTGCTTATTATCAGCCCACTGGATTGCTTCGTGCCTCGCAATGACGCCGGACGCCATTGCCTGCAACAATGACATCCGACGTCATTGCGACTGCGAGGTACGAAGCAGGAAGCAATCCAGGATGATGCACGACACTGGATTGCTTCGTCGCTTCGCTACCAATGACGGAATTCGACGATAACGTTGATAAACAGTGAGTT
>JAIRLL010000338.1 GCA_031259505.1 Tannerella sp. | reverse complement strand
TTTTCAGCAGACCGGGATGTTCGCCGAATATCCGCTTGAAGGTCAAATCATTTTTCGGGTCAAGATAGCGTGCCATGATTTCTTTTATATTTATGCTGCAAAGTTACATGAAAATTCCGAATTCCCAATCGGGAGGTGTAAAAATTACCGGCGTCCGGAATCCATGCTTTTACTTCCGACCATTGGAAAAGCTATGAGGAATTTGTTCCATCGGAAAAACATGTTCAAACCAAAGCAGAAACTTATACAATAGAAGGTTATAATAGTCGAATAAGACACTGTTTGGCAAGATTTAAAAGAAAGGGAAAATGTTATAGTAAAGCTGATTATATGATTGAAATCTCTCTGAATTTGCTTTTTATAAAACTCAATAATAATATCCATATATATTTAACAATACCCTTTTTAAACCGGAAATATACTTCCGGTATTTTTTTATTAATTATTATTTTTATACTAACGGCGGGGCTGTCTCAAAAGTCCGAAATTTACAGCCTTACCCCCCTCTACAATATATTGTAAAGGGGATAAACTGTTTAAAATCGCCCTTTTGAGACAGCCCCCTGTCCGCACCGCCTCCTGTCGGTCAGGCGTAAGATGCTGTTTTGCAGCATTATTCTCTATAGTACACACGTTTGACGCGCGGCGAGACAGATGTAAGGATTTCGTAGGGTATTGTTCCCGCTTTTTCGGCGACTTCGGTCACAGGCAACTGTTTTCCGAATATTTCCACTTCGTCGCCTTCCTGTGCATCGGAATCCGTCACGTCTATCATGCAGATGTCCATACAGATGTTTCCGACGATGGGACACCGCCGACCGCACACGACCACTTCGCCTCGTCCGTTGCCCAAGTTGCGGCGCAATCCGTCGGCGTAACCGATAGGGATGGATGCGATGCGCGAATTGCGGCTGACGTAGCTGTTTCGGCCGTAACCGATCGAATCGCCGGCCGGCACGCGAATGATTTGCAGGATGGTCGTTTTCAGCGAACTGACGGTCTGCAGCCGTTTCGAATCGTCCGCCGCGCTGATGCCGTACAGCGCAATGCCGAGACGTACCATGTCTTTCTGATATTCGTCGAAGCGCTCAATGCCGGCCGAGTTCAGCACGTGCTTGATGATGCTGCAGTCCAGTTCCTTTTCCATTTGCGCCGCCGCTGCTTCGAACGTCCGTATCTGCCGGAGCGTAAAGCCGTCATGCTCCGCCGAATCGCTTCCGGCCAGATGCGTAAAGACGGAACATGCGTACAGCCCGCCCTGTTGCTGCAACCGGATACACAGTTCCGGTATCTCATCGGGATGGAATCCCAGCCGGTGCATGCCGGTATCTATCTTTATGTGAATGGGATATGATGTGATTCCGCGGTGTTCGGTCTCTTTCGTCAGCGCGTCCAGCAGCGCGAAGCAGTACACTTCAGGCTCCAGACGGAATTCGAACAGGCTGTTGAAACTGCTTGGCTCGGGATTCATCACCATGATGGGGATGGCGATGCCTTCGCGGCGCAGTTCTCTGCCCTCGTCGGCCACGGCTACGGCCAGATAGTCGCAATGATGATCCTGCAGCGTTTTCGCCAGTTCATACGCCCCGGCGCCGTAGCCGAAGGCTTTCACCATGCAGGCTATCCTCGTTTCGGGACGCAGCCGGGAGCGGAAATACTTGTAGTTGTGGACAAGGGCATCCAGGTTCACTTCGAGGATGGTTTCGTGCACCTTTTCTTCCATCCGCTCCGTGATGCGCTCAAAATGAAACATGCGCGCGCCTTTCAACAGAATCAGTTCGTTTTGAAACGACCTGATCGATGGCGAACGGAGAAATTCGTCGGTTGTGAGATAAAACTCGCTTTTCATCCTGAACATCGCGCTATGCTCCTTCAAGTCGCGTCCGATGCCGATGAGACGGTCTGCATTTTTCTGATGGAGCAGTTCGGCCACCCTTTTATACAGCGACTTGGGCAAAATACCCGTTTGCAGTATGTCTGACAGGATGATGACGCTTTTCATTTTCTTCCGTCCCCGCCGGCTCTGCATGAAGTCGAGCGCAATATCCAGCGAATTGATGTCCGAATTGTACGTATCGTTAATCAGCAGGCAATTGTTGATTCCCTTCTTGACTTCGAGGCGCATGGCGACAGGCTCCAGCGTCGAAAACACCTGCATACTGTCGAAAATGACGGGCTTCAGGTAAAGCGTCAGGGCAATGCAGTGTATGACGTTTTCGATGGAAGCCTCATCCGTAAACGGTATTTCGAATGTGCGTGCCACGCCGAACATGATGCATTTTATCCCGGTCGAATTTTCTTTCCTGTCGACGGCCTGGACGAACAGCGGCGCGTCCGAATTGATACGGCTCCATCCCAGCCCCTTCTGAGACAGGCAGGCCGTGTCCAGCGCGTTCGAAACAAACTCGTCGTCCGCATTGTAAATGATACAATCGCAGTGGTTGAACAGAGCGAGTTTTTCCAGACATTTCTGCGCCGCCGAAGTGAAATTTTCCTGGTGCGCCTTGCCCACGTTCGTCAGGATGCCGATGGTCGGCGCGATAACCCGGCGCAGATTTTCCATCTCGTCAGGTTGCGAAATGCCTGCTTCGAATATTCCCAGCGTGTGTTTCCTGTTCATTTGCCAAACCGACAGCGGTACGCCCAACTGCGAATTGTAGCTGCGCGGCGAACGCACGATATTGAAATGGCGATGCAGTATCTGATACAGCAATTCTTTTACGATTGTTTTCCCGTTGCTTCCCGTAATGCCGATTACCGGAAAGTCGAACCGTTTCCGGTGATGTGCCGCCAGTTGCTGGAGCGCTTTCAGCACATCCCCCACAATCAGGAAACTGGCATCGGTCATGGAGCGAAACTCGGCTGTCATCCGCGTCACCACAAAACACCGCACCCGCAGGCGATACAGTTCAGACACGTACTTGTGTCCGTCGTTCGAACTGGTCTTGAGTGCAAAAAACAGAGTAGATTCCGGAAATGAGAGCGTGCGGCTGTCCGTCAGCAAATAGTCGATCGCGCAATCATTCCGCAAAACAGTTTCCAAAGGCTCGATTATATCGGCTATCTCCGTAATTCTATATCTCATAATAACTTATTCAACAGACTTGTTTTTGCAGGAAAGCTTTATTTCTCCTGCCTCCTTTTCGAAGCAAATATAAGGCGTTTTCGCTTTGAGATGCTCTATTTTTAACAAAGTTTGTGCCATAAAATGTTTGTACGAATCGCTTTCGGGATGAAACGGTTTATGCGACAGCGCTTTTTGTATTTCGTTTACTTCTGCGAGCAGAGCACGTGTTTCGGCGTCCATAAAGGTTTCGGCAAACCGCTCGAAGATGTAGCGAACAGCTGCCTCCGAAGGGTGAAGCATGTCTTCCGCATAAAAGCGATAATCCCGAAGTTCGTCCATCATGATTTCGTAAGCAGGAAAATAGCATACCCGGCCGGAATGACGCGCCTGCAAGGCGTCGACAGACAGTAGCAGGATGGATTTGCTCAGCAGATTTTCGTGCGCGCCGTCTTTCATGTGGCGCACGGGGCTAACGGTAAAAATCACTTTTGCCGCACGGTTCACAGCCCACAGAGCAGACAGTGTCTCATCCCATTCGTCTACTGTCGATTCGACCGTCAGCCGCTCGCGTTCAAACATCCTGCCGGGCAGTTTATGACAGTTGGCAACAATCCGGCCGTTTTCCTTGAGACGAAAACACCACGACGTGCCGAACGTGATGAACAGCAGTTCGATACGACGCAAGTTCGAAGCCGACGCCAACAGCCGTTCGCGAATCTTCCGGCGGCAATCCGCTTCAGATGCATCGGAGAAACTGCTGTGATGTTCAAAACTGTGGAAAAGCCCCTCGTGAAAAAACAGGACGTCGTCCGGCGATTCTTCCGGATGCAGCAACCGGCGGATGGCGTGTGCCGCCGACCGGGGATTGTATAATACGCCGAAAGGATTGATATCGACAGTAAATCTACCTTTGTCCAGCAAGTTACCCATGTTTTCGGCAAAACAGGAACCTATTGACATCATCGCCTTGCCGTACGACACGCGCATAGGCGATGGAGGAATATCTATCTTCGAATACAGATTCATTTTGCTGACAGTAATCTATTAACACTTAACACTAAAACGGCCGGTACGTTCCGCCCACAATGCCTTCACGTTACATAATTTGAATGTAAAGAAAAAGTATTTGCGGGGGAGAAACAAAGTGATAAATATTTTTTAACCGGGCGAAAAGATATGTTTTATAACATATTTTCATGTAAATATTTGTATTAAAGTAGATTGTAAGGCTATTTCGGAATAAGTTCGGTGTTTTAAAAATGGTTTTTTGTTAAATTATTTGGCTGGTAAATTGAAAATGTAGATATTTGGCTGCTTTTTTAAGATCAAACATCACGGTTTTATCGTGATTTGTCTTGTTTCATAAAAAAAAATATTTTAGAAGATGAAGATAAAAACATTGCTGACGTTGTTATGCTGTCTTCAAACAATTGTGGTTGTAAGAGGTCAAAAGCCTGAAGAAAAAGCAAGTGATCAAACAGATAAAACAACTCGACAAATGCAATTGATGGATGAACAGGTATCCAGTCTGATGGCTGACCATATTGGAATGAAGCAGCCGTTGGTGACTGAAATTTTGGCTCCTATCGAATACGTCTCGTACGACAGGCTGGTAGAAGCGGAATCTCTGATGTATCCTGCCGACGAATTGTACGGATCATGGGATACGTTGTGGGTGAATCCCTTCCGTACGAAAACAAAAGAAATAAATTTCCCCGATTCATTTAATATTGACTGCCGGTCGTTTGTTAT
>JAIRLL010000237.1 GCA_031259505.1 Tannerella sp. | reverse complement strand
GCAGGTAGCGAAACATGTCACTGGCAGGTACGAAGCAATCCGGAACTTCCGTTATCTTTCACAACCTCACTTTCAGTCAGAAGTCGACCGACAGGCGCAGGTTCAGTTGGCGTCCGGTCAGGTAGTTGGGGACGGCGTACTGCAGGTTGTGGATGTCCGTAATCCAGTAGTAGGAGCCGGTGTTTCTGATGTCGAACAGGTTGAAAAGGTCGGCTCCGAGCCAGACGTTTTTGAAATGACGGAAGATGCCGCGTTCCATGATTTCGTTTTCGCCTCCGGTGAGCCGCCAGGTGACGCCGATGTCGACCCGTCGGTAGGGAGGCGTGCGGTAGTATCCGGCTTCGTATCCTTTGCGCGGGATGGTGACGGGGAATCCGCCGGCCAGTACGCCCCGCAGGTTGAGCATGATGTGCCGGTTTCCCGGCCAGTAGTCCTGAAAGAAGAGCGAGAGGTTGTACAGTTGGCTGTTGGGCATGGGCGCCCGTGTTGTGCCGCGGATGGTCTGCCCGGACTGCATCAGCGAGAGGCAGAGCCACGAATCGGTGCCGGGGACAAATTCGCCGAAGAGTTTCATGTCCATTCCGGCGATGTATCCGGTGGCGCAGTTTTCGCCGTAGTAGCGAATCTTCACGTTGTCGACGGTGTAGGGGTTCACGTTGTCCAGTTTCTTGTAGTACAGTTCGGCGGTGAGTTTGAAATTGCGTCCGGCGGCAGGGAAGGCGCAGTCGCCGCCGGCGATGAAGTGGATGGAGCGCTGCGATTTGAGGTTGCTGTTCAGTTGGATGATGTGATTGCTGTTTTCGTCGGCCGTTTCGACGCGCAGTTCCTTGTAGAACGGCGGCTGGTAGTAGAATCCCGTGGCAAGGCGGAATGTGAGGTTCTGAGCGGTCGCCGGGATGAAACCGGCGGAGAGGCGCGGGCTGAGAATCGCTTCACGGTTGTAGTTCCAGTAACTGCTCCTGATGCCTCCGGCGAGGGTAAACAGTCCTCTGTCGGTTCTGAACTTGAAGACGTCCTGGATGTATCCCGAGAAGCGGACGCTTTGCAGTCTGTTGTCCGAGAAAAGGTTGGCGATGACGTTTACTTCCGTTCCGTTCTGCGGCAGCGAGTATCCGGCGGAGTCGCGGCTTTCCCATTCGCTGATTTTGTCGTCGATGCGTTCGCGCTGCACGCTGACGCCCCACTTGAGCGTGTGCGGGGTCGACAGGCGTGATATGCCGTACAGTCCGGCGTGGGCTACGGTCGCCGACAGGCGGTTGCGCGCATGTTCATGGAAATAGGCGAGCGAGAGGGCGGCTGTGGCGCTTTCGGCGTCGTCCGGGGCTACGTTGTCGAGCCAGTACCAGCTTGTGATGTCGTAGCTTTCTTCTTCGCGCGTGTGGAAGGCCGAGGCCTGAAGGCCGATTTCCGTTTTGTCGTTCAGAGTGTATTTCAGCGTCATGGCGCCGTAGAGCGTCTCGAAGCGGTCTCTTTCTATTCCATCGAAATAGACGTTGAACGATTTCGGTGAACGGGCTGTTCCGAACACTGTCTCGCGGCTGTGCGGGATAAACCGGTAACTGTTCGACGACACGTTGCCCAGAAAGTTGATTTCCGCCCGCCCGGACAGCCGGCAGGTCAGGTAGGTTTGCAGGTCCATAAACACGGGGTTGTATTCCGCATCCGTGTCCATCGTCCCCAGCAGCGAGCGGTTTGTCTTGTAGCGTATGCCGGTCACCTGCGTGAATCCGCCGGCCGAACTGCCGACGCAGGCGGCTGCGCCCAACATGCTTGCCGAGACGGCGCCTTCGAACGCTTTCGGTTTCCTGTACGTGATGTCCAGCACCGAACTCATCCTGTCGCCGTATCGCGCTTCGAAGCCGCCGGCCGAAAACTGTACGGATTCCGTCATGTCGGGATTGATGAAACTGAGGCCTTCCTGCTCGCCGGAACGGATCAGCAGCGGGCGGAAGACTTCCAGTCCGTTCACATACACGATGTTTTCGTCGAAACTGCCTCCGCGCACCGAATACTGCGAACTCAGCTCGTTGCCCGACGATACGCCGGCCTGCGTGATCACCAGGCTTTCGATGCTGCCGCCCGACGGGTCGGGAAGTATCCTCATGCGGCTGGCGTCGAGCGTTTCAAGCGTCGTCGTGTTACGGCGCGAAGCTGTCACTTCCACCTCGCCCAGTTCCAGCGTCATGAGGTGCATCTGCACGTTCACGCGCATGTCGCCCGTCACCGCTGGAATGATTCGCTCGGCCCTGTTGTAGCCCAGACAGGAAAACAGCAGCGTGACGGAATCGCCCGGCGCGACCGTAAGAGCGTAATGCCCCTGCCCGTCCGTCATGGCGCCGATCATCGTATTTTTTACCTGAACGGCAACCAGTTCAACCGGATTGCCGTCGGCATCCCTCACGTTCCCGGAAATCCTGACCCTCCGCTCCTGTGCAGACACGCCGCGCAGAAGCAGTAAAAGAAACACTGCGGCAGCAGCGCAGATTCTCATCCCGTTATTATTGTTAAACAGTTTTACCATACTGTCAATAAACGGGAAAAAAGACCGGAACGTATACCGCGCACATGAAAATATCGTTATCTTTGCCCCGTATGAGCCGGAAACAGAAAACAGGGAATCATATTCCACAGACGGCAGTCAGCGAAGACGTCGGCAGCGGGCACGGATTATCCGCGCTGTCGGCGGTCTTCGTCGGCGCAGGCAATGTGGCCACACATCTGTCGGCGGCGATGCGTGCTGCCGGAAACACGACCGTTCAGGTATACAGCCGGACAGCGGAAAGCGCGCAGACGCTGGCCGCCCGTCTGCAGGCGGAATGGACGACCGATTTGAAAAAGCTTGTCCCCGATGCCGGCCTGTATGTTTTTTCGCTCCCCGACGACGCGCTGGCGGAAGCCATCGTGCGCGTCCGGCCGAACGGCGCGTTGTGGATACATACGGCAGGAAGCGTTTCGATCGACGTGTTCGGGCATCACGTCCATCGCTGCGGCGTTTTGTATCCGCTGCAGACTTTTTCCAGGAAGCGGGAAGTGGATTTCAGCCGCATCCCCTGCTTCGTCGAAGCCCGCCTGCCTGCCGACGAACTGCTGCTGTGCAAGATAGCCGGGCAAATATCCGGCGACGTGCGGGTGGCAACTTCCGAAAAAAGGAAATACCTGCATCTGGCAGCCGTGTACGCATGCAATGTTACAGCCCACATGTATGCCCTGGCGGCAAAGATACTCGAACGGCAGGATATCCCGTGGCAGACGCTGCTGCCGCTGATTGACGAGACGGCCGCAAAAATTCACGCCCTCACGCCCGCGCAGGCACAGACAGGCCCCGCCGTCCGCAACGACCGGAAGGTGATGCACATGCATGAAGACATGCTGGCAGACACGGATATGAAACGTATTTATCAACTCATCAGTAATCATATATATAAAGAATCGACACATGAGTAGCATCAATTATGATTTGAGAAAAATCAAAGGCTTTATTTTCGATGTGGACGGCGTGCTGTCGACCGACTGTATCCCGCTGGCCGAAAACGGCGATCCGATGCGGATGGTGAATATAAAAGACGGATATGCGCTTCAACTCGCGGTAAAACAGGACTATCATCTGGGTATCATCACGGGAGGCTATACGCGAAGCGTCAAAACCCGTTTCGAGCGGCTGGGCATTCAGCATATCTACATGCGCAGTTCGGCGAAAATAGCGGATTATGAAGATTTTCTTCTGAAAACAGGATTGAAGGATGAAGAAATCGTATTTGCGGGCGACGACATTCCCGACTATGAAGTGATGCTGCGTGTCGGCCTGCCGGTAGCCCCGGCCACGGCAGCGCCCGAAATCAGGGCGGTTGCAAAATATGTTTCACCCCTGCGGGGCGGCGAGGGCATTGCCCGCGAAGTCATCGAGCAGACAATGAAAGCGCAGGACCGATGGATGAAAGGCGACGCCTTCGGATGGTAAATCAGGAAACGTCTCATGCTCGAAAACTATCATATCATACTGGCATCCAATTCGCCGCGTCGCAGGGAACTGCTGGGCGGACTGGGTTTGACGTTTGACGTCCGCGTGATTCCCGGAATCGACGAATCCTATCCTCAGGGATTGCCGCCGGCGGAAATACCCGTTTTTATCGCCCGCCGCAAAGCCGGAGCATATATTCCCGGCATGAAAGCGGACGATTTGATTATTACGGCAGATACGGTAGTTGTGCTCGACGGCGGAATACTTGAAAAACCCTCCGACCGCGACGACGCCGTCCGGATGCTGAAAATGCTGTCCGGCCGGACGCATACCGTCGTGACCGGCGTGGCCGTCACTGCCGCTCACAGGCAGACGGATTTCTCCGTCGCGTCGGACGTCGTTTTTGCCGCACTGGACTGCGACGAGATAAACTATTACGTGGATACGCATCACCCTTACGACAAGGCCGGCGCCTACGGCATTCAGGAATGGATAGGATATGTCGGCGTGCAGGCCATTTACGGCTCGTTTTACAACGTGATGGGACTGCCCGTACAGCGCCTGTATCAGGAACTGAAAGTGTTTTAGCCGTGTCTATCGCATCAGCATCGGCTCCATTCCCTTTGAATATCTGACATCATACACGTCGCCGTCGCCCGTGCAGATGATGTAATACTCTATTTCGGGGATACTTTCGGCCATCCGGCAGGCGCTTTCCGCTCCCATGACCATAAAAGCCGTGGCATAGGCGTCGGCCGTCATGCAGTCCGGTGCAACAATCGTGGCGCTGAGGATAGCCTGTTCCGAAGGATAGCCCGTCACCGGATTTATCGTGTGTGCGTATTTTTTTCCATCTTTCACATAGAAATTCCGGTAGTTTCCCGAAGTGGCCAGTCCGCATTTACCGCACAGGCGAACCGTCCCGCAGATATCACTGTCCGCAAATCCCGCATCCTCTTTGGGTTTGCTGATGCCTATCCGCCAGCATCCGCCACCGGGATTCACACCTCTCACCGCCACTTCGCCGCCAATATCAATCATATAGTTTTCGACGCCTTCGCGCTCAAGCAGCGATGCCACCACGTCGCAGGCATATCCCTTTGCGATGGCGGAAAAGTTCAGCATGACACGCGGGTCATCTTTCACTGTGCGGTTTCCTTCGAGGCGGATTTTCCGATAGCCGACAAACGTTTTCAGGCTGTCGATGACGTGTGGCGAGACAGTGTCTTTCCGTTCGAAGCCAAATCCCCATACATTAATCAACGGAGATGCCGTTACGTCGAAAAGGCCTCCCGACTTTTCCGATACCTCCATCGCCTTGTTGAATACAGTCGTAAACCGCGCGTCGACCCCGGTTTCTTCGTTGCGGTTTACTTTCGCCAGTATGGAATTTGGATTAAACGGATTCAGCGAAAGGTTGAAAGCCTGGAGTTCGGCATCGATTTCGGCTGTTAGAATCCTGTTCGATTGATATTTGATGCGATAATATGTGTGAAATACACTACCGGTCTCCTCGTAGTAGTATGCCTCTTCACAGGCCGCAAGCGCCATACCCGCAATAAGCAGCAGCAGAAATTTTTTCATCGGTACTCCGGGCGCATAAAATATTCTTACAATCAATCCTGAAAACATAGATAGCGTGGGCATGACTTATAATTTGATTTATATTTACGGCAAAGATACAAACTAATTTTGTAACTACTCAGGTACTTCAAAAAAGAATATAAGTCGAAGTAATGCACACAGTCTGCGCAAAAGTAGCGGCAAGCCTTCCGGCGGTCAGAAAGGTCATCCGGGTCACACCCTGTCCATGAGTTCGAC
>JAIRLL010000236.1 GCA_031259505.1 Tannerella sp. | reverse complement strand
ATGTTATACTACAATATCCGGCATGATTCTGTCATATTTTTTCCGGACTGCTTCGCTCCTTCGTTTCAGGACTTTTCGCAAAATCAAGCCGTGCGCACATTGCGGCAGAAATCTTTATTCAACTTTCGCAAAAAAACACTACTTTTGCTTCCCGAAAACAGACACAGGTCATATATGATGAAGCATACACCGATAAATTATCAGACAGCGAAAAGGGTGATCGAGCGTTACGGACTGCCCGATTTCGGCATGGCGACGATCCGCGAAATGGTAGCCATCTCCGCCCAGTTGGAAAAAGAAACCGGCACGGAGTTTATCCACATGGAAATGGGAGTGCCCGGACTGAAACCGGCGCAGATTGGCGTCGATGCGGAGATTGAAGCGCTGCAAAACGGCATTGCGGCTGTTTATCCGGACATTAACGGGCTGGAGGCATTGAAGTGCGAGGCTTCGCGCTTTATCAGGGCGTTTGTCAACGTAGACGTACCGCCGGAATGCTGCGTGCCGGTAACAGGCTCGATGCAGGGCACCTATGCGTCGTTCCTTACATGCGGACAGTGCGACCCGAAAAAAGATACCATTCTTTTTATCGACCCCGGCTTTCCGGTACAGAAGCAGCAAATCGCGGTGATGGGCTACAAATATGCCTCGTTTGATGTCTACGACTGTCGTGGCGAAAAACTGCGTTCCGTGCTCGAACGGTTTCTTTCCGCGGGCAACATCGCGGCCATGGTGTATTCAAATCCGAACAATCCGGGATGGTTTTGCCTGACGGAAAGCGAACTGCAAACCATCGGCGACCTGGCAAACAGATTCGGCGTCATTGTAATCGAAGACCTTGCCTATTTTGCGATGGATTTCCGCAAACCGCTGGGCGTACCGTTTCAACCGCCCTATCAGGCAAGCGTGGCAAATTATGCAGACTGTTTTATTTTGCAGATTTCGGCCTCGAAGGCATTCAGTTATGCCGGTCAGCGTATCGGTGTGACGGCGATTTCGGACAGGCTGTATCACCGTAGCTACGAGGGACTGACGCGGCGCTACGGTGGCGGGACGTTCGGGACGGTATACATCCACCGTGTGCTTTATGCGCTTTCTTCGGGGACGTGCCATTCGGCGCAATATGCACTGGCGTCGATGTTTAAGGCTGCATCCGATGGCCGGTTCGATTTCGTGTCCGAAATCAGGGAATACGGCGAGCGTGCGGCGCGGCTGAAACGGATTTTTGTGAATCACGGTTTTCGCATTGTCTACGACCGCGACCTTGACGAACCGATTGCCGACGGCTTTTATTTCACGATCGCATATCCGGGCATGACGGGTGGACAGTTGATGGAAGAACTTGTATATTATGGCATAAGCGCCATTTCGCTGCGTACGGCCAACAGCAGCCAGGAAGGCTTGCGGGCGTGTACGTCGTTCATCAAACCGCATCAGTATCAACTGCTCGAAGAGCGGCTGACGCTTTTTCAGGCAAATCATCCTGTTGCGCAAGCAACTGACAACTAATTTATTTATTATTTTTAACGTATATTCTTTTCCTGCATTGCGTTTCTTACGGGAATTTGAAGTACATTGTCGTCCGTTTCAGTATAAAATGCATAACCATGGATCAATATAAAAACATATTTGAAATCAGGCACAACGATTTACGTCCACAAAGAGGAAGGGTGCTTATTTCGGAACCTTTCCTGCGCGACGCTTACTTTCAGCGTTCGGTAGTATTGCTGGTCGAACACAATGTACGCGGGTCGATGGGCTTTGTATTGAACAAGCGTACGGATCTGACTGTAAACGGTCTCTTCCCCGAACTGAAAGAATTGCCCGACATCCCGGTATATCTGGGCGGACCTGCAGGTTCCAGTCATCTGTTTTTCATGCATCTGCTGGGTAAAAGGATTCCCGGCGGCGTGGAAATCGGCGGCGGTCTGTGTTTCGACGGCGATTTTGGGGTGTTGAAAAAGTACATGCTCGACCGGAATCCCATAGAAGGGAAAATCAAGTTTTTCATCGGTTATTCGGGGTGGATGGAAGATCAGCTCGACGGCGAGATTATCAACGATTCGTGGCTGGTCAGCGTCATGACGTCCGACGAGATGATGCAGGCCGGCGACGACTCGTTCTGGAAAAAATCCGTCGCCTCGCTCGGCAGTCCGTACGACGCCTGGACGAACTACCCCAAGTATCCCGACATGAACTGACCCGGTCAGGGCGCGATTTTCAGTATGTTAAAATCTACCAGCCGTCCTTCCCGGCGGGCTTTGCTCAGCGCATTGTCGCGCACCTGCGCACCGGGATGGCCTTTGGCAATATCGGCCGAATGCGCGGCGATTTTGTGCGCAAAAATGTCCATTCGAATATCTTCCGGAGCCGGAACCCTGAGTTCGTCTTTCATCGTGATGCCGCTGACCAGCGACGCGCCATGCCATGCAATATGCGCGCTGCCGATAGCCGAAGCTATGTAGTCGAATTCGCCTGCAATATCCACGGGAGTGATGCACAAAGTAAAAAACGGCAGTCCTTTACATATATACCGATGTTCCCTGATGTTTGTTTCGATCTTGTTCAGCGGCACATGTCCGGGGCCTTCGCACATCACCTGAACGCACTGATCCCATGCCGATTCGATCAGTCCGCACATCTCGTGCTGTTCGGCATACTGGGCGTGGTCGTTGGCATCGTAGATAGAGCCTGAACGCAGGCCGCAACTCAGCCAGAGCGTGATGTCGTAGGTTTTCAGAATTTCGCATATCTCGCTGAAATGCGTGTAGAGGAAATTCTCTTCCCCGTGCGATTCCATCCACTGGCTGATGGCGATTCCACTGCGGGAAACGAGTTCGGTCAGGCGAATATCTATCAGTTTCAGATGCTTCAGACGCATGCCGGCATGAATGGCTACAAAGTCTACTCCCTGTTCGGCCTGTTCGGTCAGCGTTTCCCGGAAAAGTTCCCAGCTCAGGTCTTCGGCTTTTCCGTTTACCTTCACCAGCGCCTGATACAGCGGACTTGTCCCGAGGGGGACGGGGCTGTTGCGAATCAGCCATTCGCGCGTTTGATGACAGTTGTCGTGAAGCGAGAGGTCGAGCAGCGTGTCCGTACCCCATTTGCAGTACAGAATGATTTGCTCGACCGCTTCCCTGACGGAATCTTTGGGCGGCTGGATCTGGGTATTGACTTTCACCCTGAAACGTTTCCCGACAATCATCGGCTCCACTTCGGGATGATTGATGCTGCAGGGAATGACAGCCCGTCCCGAAAGGATTTCTTTCCGTACGAAGTCGGGTGTGATATACGATTTTATCCCCAGCGCTTCGACCTGCTGATTTTCCCGTATGGCCACATATTCCATTTCGGGCGTGATGATTCGCTGCCGGGCGTAATACATCTGCGTAATCTGTCTGTCGGGTTTTGCTCTGGTAACGGGCGGCCTGTTGGGAAAATGACGCCCGTCCGCGTCGGCATGATGTTTCTGTTCCTGGACAATATCCTTGCGCTTGCTGTTCCAACTGTCGCGGATACGGTAAAGCCCGTTTTCCATCGAATGCACATAGCGGGAATCGGAGTAAGGTCCCGATGTGTCGTACAGCGTGACGGGATTGTTGCTTTTCACCGTTTTCGTGCCGTTTTCCCTGATATTCACAGTGTCGGAAAGCGTAATCTGACGCATGCCGATTTGCAGCCGGTTAATCATTCCGGGAACGTAAATCCTGTTCAGTTTCGGCCGGGAAGCCGATTTCTCATCCTTTGCTTTTTCTGCCATCCTGTATCTGATATGTATAGGCCTTGCCATTTTTCACGGCAAATATAAAAAGACGGCAAAACTTTTCAAAGCGAATTGCGTTTTTTTAATCTTTAATGGCATAAAACGAAAGACTGTGAAGATATTTGGAAGTAAATTATGATTTGTTTGAAAGACTGCCGTTTCATCATGCTGCGCAGGCGGCTCGAAAAACCGCCTGTGCGGCGCCGGACGCGCGCTGCTCCCTCTTCTCCCTGCGGCCTGTGTTTTTCGCACGGCAGTTTCAGTATCGCTGCCTCTTTGGAACTGTACGGCACGGAAGAATCTTTGAAAATTAATGTGAAATAAGCCGCGGCAAATGCGCCAGTTGCCAATATATACTAATGGATATGAAATAAATAAGATATAATACCTTAGACAGTTGTCTTGAAACTTGAGACAGTTATCCTGAAATACGGGACAGTTGTCTTAAAACACGGAACAGTTGTCTTTAAACTCAGGACAGTTATCCTGAAACATGGGACTATTGTCCCGAAACACGGGACTGTTGTCCCGAAACACGGGACTGTTGTCCTGAAACATGGGACTGTTGCACCGAAATACGGGACTGTTGCACCGAAATACGGGATAGTTGTCCTAAAATACGGGACAGTTGTCCTGAAACTTGAGATAGTTGTCTTGAAATTTGAGATGGTTGTCCGACCGTCATTGATATGTACGACAGCGGATCCTTCGGATCCTTCGACATCAGCCGCCGAAAGAGCCTGTTCAACAGGAAAATTACGGCGACACTCGCTGGAAGCGACCTCTTCCTGTGGAACAGGTATCATTCGAAAATGCAAATCTTCCACATCTCGATGGACAGGTATATGAAATACGACAGCCGTGCCGTATCGCTCACCGTGGCATGGAATTTCACAACTACCGGACAGGCACGTACAAGGGTAAAAGCGCTGCCGGCAGCGAAGCCGGACGGCTGGGGCAATAATGAAATGTGCCGTAAAGCGCCTGCGCAATCCTTTGCAGTTGCATTTTCCAGTTGATACAGTGTCACTTATTACATGCTAATATCTTATTAAGGCAGGATGAAACGATAGAAATACGACAAACGGATTGTTTTTAAGATTATTTGCGCCATCGACGTAAGTTATATTGCATATCTTTGCGACATCATTCATTTAATTAACAATCTTATGAAACGGAACATTTATGCCATTCTTATCGCCTGCATGATGACATGCAGCATGTATGCCCAGCATTCGATCACGGGCACAGTGAAAGAGCAGACGGGCGACGCGCCCGTCGCTTTCGCAACAGTCGCGCTTTTGCAGCAGGACTCGAGTATTGTAACCGGCTGCACAACCGACAACGACGGACTCTTCACTTTGCAGAACGTCGCATCGGGACAGTACATCATCCGCGTGTCGTTTATCGGTTACGCAACCGAAACCCGCACAGTGGCAGTCGAACAGGCCGATGTGTCGCTGGGCATCGTCGCACTGAAAGATATATCCGCCGAACTGGGCGAAGTGATCGTGACCGGCCAGCGAAAAGCGTTCCAGATGAAGGGAGGCAATATCATCGCCACAATCGAAAACACGTCGCTCGGCAAGGAAACCGACATGATGGACGTTTTGCGGAAAATCCCCGGCATGACGTCCAGTCAGGGCGAACTGGAATCATTTGCAGGCGGCAAGCCGGATATTTACATCAATGGCCGCAAAGTGCAGTCGATCGACGAAGTGCGGCAACTGTCGGTCAAGGACGTCAAGACAGTGGAACTGAACACCAATCCGGGCAGCGAATACGACGCATCGGTCAGCGCGGTGCTGCTGATCCGGACGCGCCGCCGCGAACAGGGATTTTCGATGCAGCTCGAGGGCGAAGCGCGACGCAATCACCGCACAAGTCACAACGAAAATATCCGCCTGAACTACAACTCCGGCAGCCTCAATTTGTTTGCCATGCTCGGCTTCGACGACGACCGCCGCCGCAGTTTTCAGGAAATGGAAACCGGCGTCGCAACTCCCGACACGCTTTGGCGGCAGCAAACAACGATCACGTCGGACTATGCCTCGATCAAACAATATGCCTGGTCGCTTGGCGCCGACTATGCTGTGAATGAGAAACAGTCGCTGGGCATCAAATACGACGGCACGAGAGAGAACGTCGCCGACCGCTCGCCCTATTCCACCGCCCTACATGCCAACGGACAGCCGCTGACCGTGCTTTCGGGGCAATCCTATCTTGCAAACCGTGATTGGGAAAACCATATCAATACGTATTATGCCGGAAATCTGTCCGCCGCCACGGAAGTGAATGTGTATGCCGATTACCTGCGGACGCACAAGGGGCGAGATCAGACGTCCGAAGAACTGTCATCGGCTTATGGCGCCGCCGAAGTTGTGACCGTCAACAGATCCGACTATCAGGTTTTTGCCGTCAGCCCCAAGTTAAAACATACCTTCGGAG
Source organism: Tannerella sp. (assembly GCA_031259505.1). GTDB lineage: Bacteria > Bacteroidota > Bacteroidia > Bacteroidales > Tannerellaceae > Tannerella. The sequence goes on along the minus strand of JAIRLL010000236.1, from coordinate 814 downwards.
AAGGCCGCACGCTGACGGCCGGCGCCGACCTGAGCCTCGTCGAGGGCGAAAGCATCCTCACCTACAACGGCGGCGTGGCCGACAATTCGGAAACAGCCTCGTCGGAATCGAAAACGGCAGGCTACGTGGCCTACGAGCAGGGCGGCGAAGTGTTCGACTGGAATGCCGGTTTGCGTTACGAACGTGTTCAGTATAAATATCATGATCTGCTCTATAATACAAATAACATCGACAAAACATATTCAAACTTCTTTCCCAGCGTAGGCGTTTCCGTCCATGCGGGCGCCGTGAGGCAGTCGTTCAGTTACCGCATCATGACGGTGCGACCCAACTTCAACCTGCTGAACAATTACACGACGTATCTGAACCGTTTTTTCTATCAGGCCGGCAATCCGATGCTGACGCCACAGTTGTCGCACCGTCTGCAATATTCGTTTGCGTACAAGTTTGCGTATCTGGCGCTGGGCTACACTCACAACAGCGACTTCATCGGATCGTATTTCTACACGCTCCCCGAAAGGCCGTCGACAGTCGTCTATTCCTGGCGCAATTTCGACCGCCAGCGCCGGCTGAATGCAACGCTCAACCTGCGCCGGCGCATGGGATTCTACGAGCCTTCGCTGACAGTAATGTGGATGAAAAACATGCAGGAAGTAGCATTGACGGACGGCATCAGAACGGTTGAAAAACCGCGGCTGATCATTAATATGAACAATTCGCTGCACTTGCCGTCAGGATTTTTTGCGAACATCGAATACCAGTATCAAAGCGCAGGCAGCATACAGATCTTTACGTTCGAGCCGTCGCACGTCTT
>JAIRLL010000162.1 GCA_031259505.1 Tannerella sp. | reverse complement strand
TTCTCTTTTGTTCCCGCTTGCCACGCTTTGTAGCGGTAATGCAGCCGGAAATGTTTTTTGCAACTGTTGCATTGCCATTTTTGGGTACCGTTACCTGTTTTGCCTTGCTTGACCAAATCGTTACTTTGGCAGTGAGGACATTGAATTTCTGTTGTGTGTATCATTGCCTGCTTTTTTTCTCTGCAAAGATACATAATTGTTCTGATAATTCAAGACATCACCATTCTTCTGATATCTCTGTTTTTTTAATGTATAGCCTCCGCAAGAGGAAATCACTTACAGACATGCGGAAAGATAATGTTTTTTAACTGTTTGATGCAGGCGAGGACTGTGGAGAATTTTAAACGCGGAGATACGGAACATACAAAGCATTTTTTATTTCGCATTCCCCAATTTACTTTTCAGAAACTTCAACGCCCGGTAAAGATGAGTTTCTACGGTTTTTTCCGAAACAGACAGTTTCCGGGCTATTTCTCTGTTTGTCAGATGATGGACGCGACTGAGCAAAAACACGTGCTTACGGACGGGCGGAAATTGCTCGACCAGAATATTAATGTATGCGCGCAACGATTCGGCTTCAACAAACTGTTCCGTGGAAACATCGCCACCGGCGCAGTCTTTTTGCATCTGCAGCGCTTCTTTCAGACATTCCGCCCGCAATCGTTTTTCCGATTCCTGCGCAACCATGTGCCGGGCAATGGTGAACACGTAGGCCTCGAAATGTCCGTCGGGATCAATGTCCGCACGTCTTTCCCAAATCTTCAGAAAGACGTCCTGAGTCAAATCTTCTGCGGCGAATTTGTCATGAAGCAGCGAAAGAAAAAAGTTATATACCCGACTGACATATTTCCGGTAAACAGTTTCAAATGCCTTTTTGTCTCCCTTTCTGAGACATTGAAGTTGTTTTCGCTCTGTTTCTTCCGTAGGGTGTAATTTGTTTTTCATCTTTTCACAGTAAATATAAACAAAACAGCATTATGCCTTACCGAAGGCAAAGTTACTGTTATTTTTCGTCTTGCCGATGATTTCTGCATATAATTTGTGCAGGGAGTAAAGATGATGAACTTTGTTTGCAAAGATATTCCGTTTGTGAAAAATATATTTTATCTTTGACGGTCAAAAAAATGAACCCGGTTTTGAAATGATTGTTTAATTATTAATACGATTCGAACATGAGAAGTTATCTGTTATCATTTATTGTGGCGTGTCTCACATGCATACAACCGCTCACGGCGCAGCAGGAAGCGCCCGTACGTATTGGAGTAGACGGGCTTACGCACGACCATATTCACAGTCTGCTCAGAGATTACGGCAAACGCGCCGACATACAGATTGTCGGCATTGCAGAAACGAACAAAGCGCTGGTCGAACGGCTTGCCAAACGTTATGGTTTCGACCCAGCCATCGTCTACGACGATCTTGAAACAATGATCGACAAAGCTCGTCCGCAAGGCGTGGTTGCGTTCAATTCTATCTTCGAACACCTGCACACGGTCGAAGTCTGTGCGCCGCGCGGCATACACGTCATGGTCGAGAAGCCGCTGGCCGTCAATTCCGAACATGCCGTAAAAATGGCGACGCTTGCGCGTAAATACCACACGATGGCGCTGACCAACTACGAGACGTCGTGGTATCCTTCGAATCATGCTGCCCGCCGGATGGCCGTCTCTTCGCCTGAACTGGGCGCAATCCGCAAAGTGGTCGTCTGCGACGGTCACAAAGGCCCGCGCGAAATCGGATGCAGCGAAGAATTTCTTGCATGGCTCACCGATCCTGTCCTCAACGGCGGCGGTGCGGTAATCGATTTTGGCTGCTACGGCGCCAACCTGATGACGTGGCTCATGCAAAACGAACAGCCTCAGTCGGTAACAGCCGTCCTCCAGACGCTCAAGCCCGACGTCTACCCCAAAGTCGACGACCAGGCCACTGTCATCCTCAATTATCCTCATTGTCAGGCCATCATTCAAGGTTCGTGGAACTGGCCTGTCGACCGTAAGGATATGGAAATATACGGTGCAAAAGGATTTGTCAAAGCGCTTAACGCCAATAATCTGGTATACCGTCTGACGCGCGAAGAACCGGAAGTCGCACTGAAACCCGAACCGCTTCCCGAAAATGAACGCGAGCCTTTCGGATACTTTGCAGCACTGATCAACGGCAAACTCGAAATAAAACCTGCCGACCTGGCCTCGATAGAAAACAACCTGATTGTCGTCAAAATTCTCGACGCGGCACGCCGCAGCGCACAGGAAAACCGGACGATATTTTTGAATGACTGAATAACTGAATTTAAAAACGAGCGCCGAAATCTTGACTCTTAAGTTCTAACTTTCCGTACAGTATTGTTGTAATTTTCGGCAGAGGCCGGCCACGTCGTTTTCGGTAATCATTTGCTCCGCTTCGAAAATGATTTTTGCCTGTTCGTAGTATACGCTTCGCTCGGCCAGTGTTTTTGAAATAAACTGTTTCAGGCCGTCTCCCGAAAGATTTTTCAGTACGGGACGTGCATTTTTATTGAGTTCGACGCGCCGGGCAAGTTCATCAATGGAAACCTTCAGATAAACGGTTGTTCCTTTTTCGTTCATAAACGTCATGTTGTCGAAAAAACAGGGTGTACCGCCTCCCGTCGAGATGACTGTGTTTTCGATGTCGGCTACTTCGTGGAGCGCTTTCCGTTCTATTTCGCGGAAGGCTGTTTCGCCTTTTTCTTCGAAAATCTGCCGGATGGTTTTGTGATAGCGATTTTCGATAAACACGTCCAGGTCGATGAAAGAAAGTCCGGTCTGCATCGAAAATTCCTTTCCCATTGTCGTTTTGCCTGCGCCCATGTAGCCGATAAAAAAGATACGTTGCATAAATTGTCGGGGATTAGTTTTTTGTTTTTTGTATTTCGAGTGAACGGATGGTTTCTTCCAGACCGCGGCGAAGGTTGTAGGCAGGGACAAAGCCTGTCGCACGATGAAGCGGCTGCGTGTCGCAAATCCAGTTGCGTTGTTTGAGAATCTTGTATTTGTCGGAATTTAAGGTCATTGCCCGTCCGGTCAGCCGTCCGGCTACTTCGGAACAAAAACACGCCAGCCACGCCAGCCACAGCGGAATACGCAATCTGAACACATGTTTTTTTTGCAAAATGTCCTGTATCAGCCGTGCAAATGCCGTGTCGGTATATACATCGCCGTCCGCCACGAAAAAGCGACTGTTTACAACAGATTTGTTTTCAAGCGTTTCAAAGACGGCCGACGCCAAATCTTTTACATATACAAATGTGATATGCTGCGGTTTCATCCCGACCGCGAAGTCGAATCCCGCACGGATACTCTCGATTTCCATCATGTAATCTTTGTCGCCCGGGCCGTAGACTCCGGTGGGACACAGAATGATATACGGAAAATCCTTTTGCGCCCGCACGTAGTTTTCAGCCATCAGTTTGCTTTTTCCGTAAACGGTTTCGGGATTCTGAGGATCGTCGAGGCTGATGGGACGAAGCGTGTCGGGGTCGCCGCCGCCGTAGCAACTGAGGCTGCTCATCAGGAGAAATTTCTCCGGCTTGCAGCCTGCCTCCGCCAAAGCCTCCAACAAATGAAGGGTATACGCAGCGTTTACGCGGAAAAAGTCATGAGGATGCGTCGTCTTCGTCAGACCTGCATTATGCACGACATAATCCCATGCGCCATACTCGCGCACAAATTGGGACAGTTGTCCGGTTAATGCTTCGGAATCGTTGTATTTCAAATCCATACGATGAATCCTGTCCTGCGGCAGATGCGCAAGCGAACTTGTGGCGCGTACGCCTGCCCACACTTCGTATCCACGGCCGAGCGCCTCGTACACAATGTGTCTGCCGATAAATCCGCTTGCGCCTGTAATCAATATTTTTTTTCCGGCCTGCGATGTCATGTTATTGCGATGTCATGTTTTCTCAATACTCTGTGTGGCAAATCGCCATGCCCCACCAACTCTACGGGACAATGATAAACTTCGTCTATCCATGTTTCCGTCAGGTGATTCCCTTCGTGATAGTGCAGCGTCTCGTTGATGCACGCCACATTCTTGACCAGCGGCAGAATCGTCCCCACGTCGTGCGATACAAGAATCACCGCCGTTTCCCGGTTGATTTCCGCCAGCAACTCGTACAGACGTGATTCGAAAAACTTGTCCACATACGTGTTCGGCTCGTCGAGCGCCAGCGCTTTCGGACGCGAGACGATGGCACGACCGAGCAATACGCGTTGCAGTTCGCCGCCGGAGAGTTCGCCTACAGGCCGTTTCGACAGTTCGCCCAGACCTGTCCAGTCAATCACTTCGGCTATACGTTGCCGCTGTATGGCAGTAAAACTGCGCAGCGCCTGCTTTTCGGCCATCAGTCCCGATGCCACTACTTCGTAGACCGAGATGGGAAAACGCCTGTCTATACGGTTGACCTGCGGTAGATAACCGATGTTGAGCGATGGAACGGAGCGGTCGTTTTCGTAGAAAAAGACTTGTCCGTGCGACGGTTTGAGCAATCCGAGAATGACTTTCAGCAAAGTCGTCTTTCCTCCGCCGTTAGGACCTATAATCCCAAGAAAATCACGTTCCCACAACGTCAGAGATACGTCCTGTAAAACGGACTTTCCGTCGTACGACGCCGTTACGGATTGTATTTCGATTATTTTTTTCATGCTGTGGGGAAAATTATTCGGCACACAAAGCTTTGGCTATCAACACAAGCTGCTCGCTCCATTGTTTATCCAGCGGATTGATTTCCACTATGCGCGCGTTGATTTCGGCGGCAAGTTGTTCGGCATGTTTGCGGTCGAACTCCTGCTGCACGAAAACCACCTTGACGCCCGCCGCTTTTGCCCGGTCGACCAGCGCCCTCATCGACAGCGCCGACGGCTCTTTGCCATCGGTTTCAATGGCAAGTTGTGTAAGACCAAACTCATCGGCAAAATAAGTCAGCGCCGGATGATAAATGACAAAAGTCCTGCAAGACAGCGTGTCCAGCATCTCGTGCAAAACGAGCCTGTTCGCGTCGATTTCGTCGATCAACTGCCGGTAATTGTCGCGATATACGGATTTATGCACTCCATCCAGTTGGATAAACGCCTGCAACACATTGCGGGCTATGATTTCGGCATTCACCGTCGAAGTCCAGATGTGCGGATCGAAATGGTCGTGGTGATGTCCGTGTGCATCTTCGTTTTTATTTTCAATCCATCCGACACCTTCGGACAGGTCGAAAAACGCTACATGCGGATTGTTCTCGCGAATAGAACCTACCCATGCCTGCTCGAAGCCGATACGTCCGATTTGCAGATATGCCTTGCTTTGGGCGATGCGTACCATTTCGTGTGGAGAGGGATCATACGTCTCGGGACTTTGCCCGGGCGGAACCACCGTATGTACTGTAAAATGTCTGTCTGCAATCTTTTCTGCAAAATAGCGTTGCGGTTCGATGGTGACGGTTATGACCGGCGTCTGCAACTTCTTTTCGCCACAACTGCACAAAAGCAAGGGAATAAGCCATATAACCAATCGCGCGGATTTCTGCCATTTTTGTCCGATACGACGGACAGGATACCACGCGGCGGTCATGCCAACTATGAATATTGTTATAAAAATAAGCATAATATCAAATATTTCAATTTTTACGGGATAATCGTCGCTCACGAATGCGCCCAGCGTACTGCCCAGTTTCACGACGCCGAAATGCTGCTGTATCAGGCAGAGAATCACGCCAATCGTTACGCCGACAAGTGCGCCGATAGCGGGAATCATCACTCCTTCGGTCAGGAATATCCTGTGAATCAGACGCTCGCTGGCGCCCATGCTTCTTAATATTTTCACGTCGTTCTGTTTTTCAATCATCAACATATACAATGAACTTACTACGGTAAACAGCGCAATTGTCAGTACGAAAGCCAGAATCAGGAAACTCATCCATTTCTCGATCTGCATCATCTTGTAGGATGCTTCCTGCTGTTCGTAACGGTCCTGCACCCTGAAATCCTCGCCCAACAGCGCGCGGATACGCTTTTGCACCGATTTCAAGTCGGCATTCGGCGACAATTTCAATTCGAGCGCCGAGACTTCAGTTTCGTAATGCAGCAAATCGCGAACCATTTCCACCGGCAGGATGATGAAATTTTCGTCGTACGACGGCTGATTCACACAAAACACACCTCCGACAAAGGCATATCCGGTCTGGAACGACGAGACGGGATTTGCCATGTTGACCTGTTCATCCCGTTTGGGGACAAGGATTTCCAGCGGGTCGACAAATCCGGCCTGCACGCCCAGCGCATACGCCAGACCGATGCCCGGAATGGCATACGACGTCTCTCCTTCCTGCAATACGGAATGTCCGTCCAGTAACAGCGTATCTATTTTCACCAACCTGCAAAACGACTGTTCTACGCCTTTGGCCACTGCCACCTCCTGTCTGTCGCCGTAGCGTACCAGTACGTT
>JAIRLL010000138.1 GCA_031259505.1 Tannerella sp. | reverse complement strand
AGACAATCATTGCAAAATTTTTTTTACACTCCCGCTTGTTTGTATAAAAAAAGTTCGTACCTTTGCAACCCAAAATATGAACATAAGAATTAAAACAAAGATAACGAAGATAAAAACAGTAGAAAGATGCCTACAATTCAACAGTTAGTAAGAAAAGGCAGGACCCGTCAGATCGTGAAGGGGAAATCGCCGGCACTGGATTCATGTCCCCAAAGGCGGGGCGTATGCGTACGCGTATACACGACTACGCCTAAAAAACCTAATTCCGCGATGCGAAAAGTCGCCCGTGTGCGTCTCACGAATCACAAGGAAGTGAACTCGTACATACCTGGCGAAGGTCATAACTTGCAGGAACACTCGATAGTGATGGTGCGCGGAGGTCGCGTGAAAGACCTGCCCGGCGTGCGTTATCATATCGTACGAGGTACATTAGATACGGCAGGAGTAGCCGGACGTACCCAACGGCGCTCGAAATACGGCGCCAAACGTCCGAAAGCAAACGCGCCGGCAGCCAAGGGTGCGGTCAAAGGTAAAAAATAACAAAGGTAGCACAGGAGAACAGCAGAAAAAAAACAGTTTAATCGGTTTAAGTTATTTGGAAGCAAGGTTGAGTAAATGATTCGGAGGAATCGTTGAAGACAGAAGAAAGCAACAACCAAAGGACAAGAACAAAATTTTGAAAGCAAATGAGAAAATCAAAACCTAAAAAAAGACAGATCCTGCCGGATCCGGTCTATGGTGATGTGCGGGTTACAAAATTTGTAAACCATTTGATGTATGACGGGAAGAAAAATCTTTCGTACGATATTTTCTATTCCGCTCTGGAAACCGTAAAGGCAAAACTGCCTAATGAAGAAAAAACGGCGCTGGAAATATGGAAGGCCGCGCTTGAAAATATAACCCCGCAGGTAGAAGTGAAATCACGCCGTGTAGGTGGGGCCACTTTTCAGGTTCCGACAGAAATCCGTCCGGATCGCAAGGAGTCGGTTTCAATGAAAAATCTGATTTTGTATGCACGCAAACGAGGTGGCAAAACCATGTCGGACAAGTTGAGCGCCGAAATCCTCGACGCATACAACAATCAGGGTGGCGCATACAAGCGCAAGGAAGAGATGCACCGCATGGCGGAAGCCAACCGTGCATTTGCATACTTCCGATTTTAATTAAGAAGGAGAGAAGAAGAAAAATATATGAGTAAAACTGATGAGTTACTGAAATATACCAGAAATATCGGTATTATGGCGCATATTGATGCAGGAAAGACCACGACTTCCGAGCGTGTCCTTTTCTACACCGGACTTACACATAAAATCGGTGAAGTTCACGACGGCGCAGCCACGATGGACTGGATGGAGCAGGAGCAGGAGCGAGGAATCACCATCACTTCCGCTGCCACCACCACCTTCTGGAATTATGGTAATGATAAATTCAAGATAAATTTAATTGACACTCCGGGGCATGTGGATTTCACCGTTGAAGTAGAACGGTCGTTGCGTGTGCTGGATGGCGCAGTCGCTACATTTTGTGCCGTGGGCGGCGTCGAACCGCAGTCCGAGACCGTTTGGCGACAGGCCGACAAATATCATGTCCCGCGTATCGGCTACATAAATAAAATGGACCGTTCGGGTGCGAATTTTTATGAAGTCATCCGTCAGATAAAGGAAATACTGGGCGCCAATCCGTGCCCGATTCAGATACCCGTCGGCGCAGAAGAACATTTCAAAGGCGTGGTAGACCTGGTTAAAATGAAAGCTATTTTCTGGCACGACGAAACGATGGGCGCCGAATATTCGGTAGAAGACATTCCCGCCGACTTGCAAGCCGAAGCCGAAGAATGGCGAGACAAGATGCTGGAAGTCATAGCTGAATATGACGACGCGCTGATGGAAAAATATTTTGACGATCCGTCGTCGATTACAGAAGATGAAATCCATGCCGCCATCCGCAAAGGCACTCTGTCCATGGAGATCAATCCGATGATTTGCGGTTCGTCGTTCAAGAACAAAGGTGTACAAACCCTGCTGGATGCCGTGTGCGCATATCTTCCCAGCCCGATCGACACGCCGAGTATCGTCGGTCACGACCCCGAAGAACCGGACAGAGAGATTGTCCGCACACCCACTTCGAACGAACCGTTGACGGCGCTGGCATTCAAGATTGCAACTGACCCCTATGTAGGACGGTTGTGTTTCTTCCGTGTCTATTCAGGTACGCTGACAGCCGGTTCCTACGTGTTGAATACACGTTCGGGCAAGAAAGAACGCATATCCCGGCTGTTCCAGATGCATTCCAACAAACAAAACCCGATGGAACAAATCGGATGTGGCGACATTGGCGCAGGAGTAGGATTTAAAGATATACGTACGGGCGACACGCTGTGCGAAGAATCAAGTCCGATTACGCTCGAATCAATGGAATTTCCGGAGCCGGTAATCGGTATTGCCGTCGAGCCGAAGACGCAGAGCGATTTGGACCGTTTGAGTGTTGGATTAGCCAAATTGGCTGAAGAAGACCCGACGTTTCGCGTCGAATCGAACGAAGAAACAGGCCAGACCGTGATTCGCGGGATGGGCGAACTTCACCTCGAAATTATCATCGACCGTTTGCGTCGCGAATTTAAGGTAGAATGTAATCAGGGACGTCCCCTGGTATCCTACAAGGAAGCTATTACGACGCCCGTCGAATTGCGTGAAGTGTACAAGAAGCAGACGGGCGGACGCGGTAAATTTGCCGACATCATTGTCCGTATCGAGCCGAAAGACGAAGAATTTGAAGGGCTTTTGCAGTTTGTGGACGGAGTGAAGGGAGGCAACATCCCGAAAGAATTTATCCCTTCCGTGCAGAAAGGTTTTGAAAAAGCGATGAAGAACGGCGTCCTGGCAGGCTATCCTCTGGACGGAATGAAGGTGACGCTGCTCGACGGCTCGTTCCATACGGTGGACTCCGATCAGTTGTCGTTCGAGATTTGCGCTATTCAGGCGTTTAAGAATGCGGCGTCCAAGGCCGGCCCTGTGTTGATGGAGCCAATTATGAAAATCGAAGTTGTGACGCCGGAAGAAAGTATGGGCGACGTAATAGGCGACCTGAATAAACGTCGCGGACAGGTAGAAGGAATGGAGTCGAGCCGTACAGGCGCTCGTGTCGTGAAGGCTAAAGTTCCTCTTGCAGAAACATTTGGATATGTAACAGCCTTGCGAACCATTACATCCGGGCGCGCCACATCCTCCATGCAGTTTTCGCACTATGCACAAGTGACATCGGCAATAGCCAAACAGGTGCTGACGGAAGTAAAAGGACGTGTCGATTTAGTGAAATAAATTAGAAATTAGCAATATGAGCCAGAAAATAAGAATTAAACTAAAGTCTTACGACTACAGTTTGGTAGATAAATCCTCCGAGAAAATCGTGAAGACGGTGAAGGCTACCGGCGCCGTGGTAAGCGGGCCGATCCCGTTGCCGACGCACAAGCGAATTTTTACTGTAAACCGTGCGACGTTCGTAAACAAAAAATCACGTGAACAGTTCGAATTGTGTGCATATAAGCGACTGATTGATATTTACAGTTCGACGACGAAAACAGTAGATGCATTGATGAAACTGGAATTACCCAGCGGAGTAGAAGTGGAAATTAAAGTTTGAAAAGTTAAAAACGAAGTGAAATGCCAGGATTATTAGGAAAAAAAATCGGAATGACATCCGTTTTCAGTGCCGAGGGCAAAAATCTGCCATGCACTGTTATCGAAGTAGGTCCTTGTGTGGTTACGCAGGTCAAGACAAAGGAGAATGACGGCTATGAATCTATTCAGTTGGGGTTTATCGATAAAAAAGATAAACACACGACGAAGCCCGAAGCCGGTCATTTCAAAAAAGCAGGCGTTACCCCCAAGAGACACTTGGCCGAGTTCAAGAATTTTGAAGCTGCATATAACCCCGGAGATGTAATCAATGTGGATTATCTCTCGGACGCAGCGTTTGTGGATGTGGTAGGTACATCCAAAGGAAAAGGATTTCAGGGCGTTGTCAAGCGCCACGGTTTTGCTGGCGTAGGAGAGAGCACCCACGGTCAGCACAACCGCCTTCGCGCTCCCGGCAGTGTGGGCGCATGTTCATACCCTGCCAAGATATTCAAAGGCACACGTATGGCAGGACAGATGGGTAATGAACGTGTAACCGTTCAAAACCTTCAGGTGATCAAAATTTTACCCGAAAACAACCTCTTGCTGGTAAAAGGTTCTGTTCCCGGGGCGAAAGGTTCAATCTTATTAATTGAAAAGTAATGGAAGTGAATGTATTGAATATAAAAGGAGAAGATACCGGACGAACAGTAACCCTGAATGAAGCGATCTTTGGCATTGAACCGAACGACCACGCTATCTATCTGGACGTGAAGCAATATATGGCAAACAAACGTCAGGGTACGCATAAGGCGAAAGAAAGAAGCGAAGTGTCGGGAAGTACACGCAAGCTGATTCGTCAGAAAGGCGGAGGCGGCGCACGTCGCGGCGATACCAAATCGCCGGTACTGGTGGGTGGAGGCCGTGCGTTCGGCCCGAAACCGCGGGACTACAGTTTTAAACTGAACAAAAAAGTAAAAGTCCTTGCACGCAAGTCGGCGCTGTCTTACAAGGCAAAAGACAAAGCCATCGTCGTATTGGAAGATTTCTCTTTCGAGACGCCGAAAACGAAAGACTTCGTATCCATTGTCAAGAGTTTGAACCTCGACAACAGGAAAATGTTGCTCGTTCTGGCCGAAAACAACGATCTCGTGTATAAATCGGCACGCAACCTGCAAAAAGCAAAAGTCGTGACGGCAGCGGAACTGAACACCTATAAAGTACTCGACGCCGCAAGCCTCGTATTGACGGAAAGCGCTGTCGGATTGATTGAAAACTATTTTAAAGCATAAGGAGAAACAGGATATGGGAATTATTGTCAAACCGATTGTCACGGAAAAAATGACTATGATTACGGAAAAAAAACCGAATCGTTTTGGTTTTCGCGTTTCTCCCTCTGCCAACAAGCTGGAGATAAAAAAAGCCGTTGAATCCATGTACAACGTAAGCGTAGTCGGTGTCAATACAATGCGCTATTCGGGCAAGCGCAAGAGCCGCTATACGAAATCGGGCGTTGTCAGCGGACGGCAAGTCTCTTACAAGAAAGCAATTGTAACATTGAAAGAAGGCGAAGTCATAGACTTCTTCAATAATATTTGATAAAGAAAAAAATGGGAATACGTAAATTAAAGCCCACAACACCGGGGCTGAGACACAAAGTTATTGGCGCATTTGACCAAATCACGGCAAGTACGCCGGAGAAATCGCTGGTAGTCGGTAAAAAAAGTACCGGAGGACGCAACAACACCGGAAAAATGACTGTACGCTACATTGGCGGCGGTCATAAGCAAAAGTATAGACTCATTGATTTCAAGCGAAATAAAGATGGCGTTCCGGCAACAGTCAAGACCATCGAGTATGACCCGAACCGTACGTCGCGTATCGCATTGCTGTATTATGCCGACGGTGCAAAAAGCTATATCGTCGCACCGAACGGACTGGCAGTCGGCCAGACAGTGATGTCGGGCAAAGATGCCGCCCCTGAAATAGGCAACAGCCTGCCGATGCAGAATATCCCCGTAGGAACGATTATTCACAACATCGAATTGCGTCCCGGACAGGGCGCCAAACTGGTTCGTTCAGCCGGCGCATTCGCACAGTTGACTTCGAGGGAAGGCAATTATGCGGTAATCAAGATGCCGTCGGGCGAGATTCGCAAAATCCTGTCCACATGCAAAGCTACGATTGGCAGCGTGGGCAATTCCGACCATGCGCTCGAAAAATCAGGCAAAGCCGGACGTTCGAGATGGCTGGGACGACGTCCCCGCAATCGCGGCGTAGTGATGAATCCGGTCGATCACCCGATGGGTGGCGGCGAAGGACGTGCATCGGGAGGACATCCCCGCTCACGCAAGGGCTTGTATGCTAAGGGATTAAAAACGAGAGCGCCGAAGAAGCATTCTTCCAGGTACATAATTGAAAGAAGGAAAAAATAATCTTAATTAAAACATTATGAGTCGTTCGTTAAAAAAAGGTCCGTATATCAATGTGAAACTGGAGAAGAAGATTTTGGCAATGAATGATGCCGGAAAGAAAAGTGTCATCAAGACCTGGGCAAGGGCATCCATGATTTCTCCCGATTTCGTAGGACATACGATTGCTGTTCACAACGGGAATAAATTCATACCGGTGTTTATTACCGAGAATATGGTAGGTCACAAGCTGGGCGAATTTTCTCCCACGCGCATATTCCGGGGACATGCAGGAAACAGAAAATAAGAAATAAAAAAGCATAAATATGGGTAAAAGAAAGAAAATATCGTCAGATGAAATGAAAGAGGCCCGAAAATCCGTCTATTTTGCAAAACTGCGGAACGTACCTACTTCGCCGCGCAAGATGCGTCTGGTGGTAGATATGATTCGCGGAATGGAAGTCTTCAGGGCTTTGGGCGTTTTGAAATTTTCGAACAAGGAAGCTGCTGCGCGAGTGGGAAAGTTGCTTCGTTCGGCCATCTCCAATTGGGAGCAAAAGAATGAACGCAAAGCGGAAAGCGGAGAATTGTTCGTCTCGCAGGCGTGCGTAGACTGCGCCACGACTTTGAAGCGCATGCGTCCCGCACCTCAAGGACGAGGCTACAGGATTCGTAAACGCTCGAATCATGTCACCTTGTTTGTCGATACACTGAAGAGTAATAACGTTGTAGTTGAAAGTCAGAGTTAATACAGATGGGACAAAAAGTTAATCCAATTAGTAATCGTTTGGGAATCATCAGAGGCTGGGATTCCAACTGGTATGGCGGCAATAATTATGGCGACACGTTGCTGGAAGATTGCAAAATCCGAAAATATCTGAATGCCCGTCTGGCAAAGGCAAGTGTATCGCGCATAGTAATTGAGCGCACACTGAAACTGATAACCATTACAATATGCACTTCGCGTCCGGGTTTCATCATCGGCAAAGCCGGTGCGGAAGTGGACAAACTGAAGGAAGAATTGAAGAAAATAACCGACAAGGAGGTGCAGATCAATATCTTCGAAATCAAGCGGCCGGAATTGGACGCCGTGATTGTGGCAACCAATATTGCCCGTCAGTTGGAAGGCAAAATCGCATACCGTCGCGCCGTGAAAATGGCTATCGCATCGACCATGCGCATGGGAGCGGAAGGTATCAAAATACAGGTATCCGGCCGTCTGAACGGCGCTGAAATGGCGCGTTCGGAAATGTACAAGGAAGGACGTACGCCGTTGCATACATTCCGCGCCGACATTGACTATGCGCTGGCGGAAGCGCTGACCAAAGTCGGACTGCTCGGAATCAAAGTGTGGATATGTCGGGGCGAAGTATATGGCAAGAAAGATCTTGTTCCCTCATTCTCAAGCTCGAAAGACTTCGGTCGTCGAGGAAGTGGCGCCGGCGAAAACATGCCGGACGGCAGACGGGAAAAAGGATTTAAGAGAAAAAAATCGAATCGTTAAACCAATAAAACAGGCAAACAGTCATGTTACAACCTAAGAAAACAAAATTTAGAAGACAACAGAAAGGCCGCCTGAAAGGCTTTGCTCAACGTGGAAACCAGTTGGCTTTCGGTTCGTTCGGCATTAAGTCTTTACAGTATAAATGGATTACAGGCCGTCAAATAGAGGCTGCGCGTATTGCCGTGACACGTCACATGCAACGACAGGGTCAGGTTTGGGTGCGAATTTTTCCCGACAAACCGATTACACGTAAACCGGCTGACGTACGTATGGGTAAAGGCAAAGGAAATCCGGAAGGATTCGTAGCGCCTGTATCCCCGGGACGTCTTATTTTTGAAATAGAAGGAGTACCATTCGATGTCGCAAAGGAGGCGTTGCGTCTGGCAGCACAGAAACTTCCCGTTACAACCAAATTCGTTGTACGGCGCGATTACGACATGCAGAATCAAAATTTGTAAGAGGTTATGAAAATTAAAGAAGTAAGAGAATTAAGCACCAAAGAACTGGAAGAAAGGATCGAGGCTGAAGTGTCGTCGTTGGCTATGAAAAAGATCAATCACAGCATTTCGCCACTGGATAATCCTATGCAAATCAGGCAACAGCGTAGAACGGTAGCCCGATTGAAAATGGAGTTGAGTCAACGATTACAAATCAGCAGAAAACATTGAGCATGATGGAAACGAGAAATTTAAGAAAGGAAAGAACAGGCGTGGTATTCAGCAATAAAATGAATAAAAGTATTACTGTCGCCGTAAAATGGAAGGAAAAACATCCCATCTACGGAAAGTTTGTCAATAAGACAAAGAAATATCATGCCCACGATGAAAAAAATGAATGTAACATTGGTGACACGGTAAGAATCATGGAAACCCGCCCTTTGAGCAAAACAAAAAGATGGCGGCTGGTTCAAATTATAGAAAGGGCTAAATAGAATGATACAACAAGAATCAAGGTTAATAGTAGCCGACAACAGCGGAGCGAAAGAAGCGCTGTGTATCCGTGTATTGGGCGGTACGCGCAAGCGATATGCCACCGTAGGTGACATCATTGTGGTGGCTGTGAAGAGCGTAATCCCGGCGAGCGATGTGAAGAAAGGCGCCGTATCAAAAGCGATTATCGTACGGACGAAAAAAGAAATACGCCGCCAGGACGGTTCCTATATCCGTTTCGACGATAATGCCTGCGTATTGTTGAACCCGGCGGGCGAATTGAGAGGCAGCCGCATCTTTGGCCCCGTAGCCAGAGAATTGCGCGCAACGAATATGAAAATCGTATCACTCGCACCTGAAGTGCTTTAACATGTTAAAATATTATTTGCAATGAGTAAGTACATAAAAAAAGGCGACATCGTATTTGTCAATACTGGCGAGGACAAAGGTAAAACAGGCCGCGTCCTGCAAGTGCTCGTGAAACAAGGCCGGGCTATTGTCGAAGGCGTGAACATGGTAACAAAACATACCAAGCCCAATGCAAAAAAGCCGCAGGGCGGAATCGAAAAAAAAGAAGCTTCGATACATCTTTCCAACCTCAATCTGATAGACCCCAAATCAGGGCAACCCACGCGTATCGGACGGAAAGAAGTCAAAGGCTTATTAGTGCGTTATTCTAAAAAATCAGGGGAGGTAATTAAATAATGAGCAGCAAGATAACCCTTAAAAAAGACTATCGGGAACGGATTGTCCCGGCGCTGAAAAAAGAATTCAGCTACAAATCCGTGATGCAAGTCCCCGTCCTGCAGAAAATTGTAATCAATCAAGGTCTTGGCATAGCTACCGCCGACAAGAAAATCATCGATGTAGCTATCGACGAATTGAGCAGCATAACCGGACAGAAAGCCGTAGCAACCTATTCGAAAAAAGACATTTCGAATTTCAAACTGCGCAAGAAAATGCCTATCGGCGTGACGGTCACCCTGCGCCACGAACGCATGTACGAATTTCTGGAAAGACTCGTCCGCGTGGCGCTACCGCGTATCCGCGACTTCAAAGGCATTGAAAGTAAGCTGGACGGACGGGGAAACTATACCCTGGGCATACAGGAGCAAATCATCTTTCCCGAAATAAATATTGATAATGTTACAAAAATATTGGGAATGAATATTACCTTTGTGACCTCTGCGCAAACCGACGAAGAAGGTTATGCACTCCTTCGCGAGTTTGGTTTGCCATTTAAGAATATAAAAAAGAATTAAATAGTATGGCGAAAGAATCTATGAAAGCTCGCGAAGTGAAACGGGCTAAACTTGTAAAAAAGTACGCAGCCAAAAGAGCAAAACTGAAAGCTGAAGGAAACTACGACGCGTTGCAGGACATCCCGAAAAACGCATCGCCCGTCCGCCTGCACAACCGCTGCAAGTTGACTGGACGCCCGAAAGGATACATGCGGCAATTCGGCATCTCGCGCATACAGTTCCGCGAAATGGCTTCGCACGGGTTGATACCGGGTATTAAAAAAGCAAGTTGGTAGAAATGAATAAATTGTTAAATATTGTCCCGGATGACGGGATCAATTTAATTGAAATAATATGACTGATCCAATAGCAGATTATCTGACACGATTGCGGAATGCAATCAAGGCACGTCACCGCGTGGTCGAAGTGCCTGCATCGAATTTGAAAAAGGAAATAACAAAAATCCTTTTTGAAAAAGGCTACATACTTAACTTTAAGTTTGTAGACGAAGGGCCGCAGGGCACAATCAAAATCGCCCTCAAATATGATCCGATCAACAAGGTGAATGCCATCAATACACTTAAACGCATATCCACCCCGGGTCTGCGGCGATATGTCGGTTACAAAGATATGCCGCGCGTCTTGAATGGTCTCGGAATTGCAATCCTCTCCACTTCCAAAGGAGTGATGACTGACAAGGAAGCCGCTCAATTGAAAATCGGCGGTGAAGTATTATGTTACATTTATTAAAAAAGGAGGCGATACAATGTCAAGAATAGGAAAATTACCCATCAAGATTCCGTCGGGCGTAACAATTCATATAGATGAAAAAGAGAACAGGGTAACCGTCAAAGGTCCTAAGGGCGAACTCGCACAGACAGTCAATCCCAAAATCCGGATTTCCCTTGAAGAAGGACAATTGACCCTGTCGAGAGAAGACGACGAACGCGAATCGCGCTCAATGCACGGTTTGTACCGCGCATTGCTCAATAACATGGTGACAGGCGTATCCGACGGATACAGGAAAGTGCTCGAACTGGTCGGCGTGGGTTACCGCGCTTCCAATACGGATCAGGTACTGGAACTCTCGCTTGGATATACTCACAATATCTACGTTCAGCTTCCGAAAGAAATCAAACTGGAAACAAAAACCGAACGTAACAAAAACCCGATGATCATACTCGAATCGGCAGACAAACAATTGCTCGGACAGGTATGTGCAAAAATCCGCTCTTTCCGTAAGCCCGAACCCTACAAAGGCAAAGGTGTCCGGTTTGCAGGCGAAAATGTGAGAAGAAAATCAGGTAAATCGGCAGCTAAATAATACACTACGATTATGACAACGAAAGAAACACGAAGAATCAGAATAAAGAGAAGCATACGCAATAAAATATCAGGCACTTCCGAACGCCCGCGTTTGACGGTCTTCAGAAGCAACAAACAGATATATGCACAAGTAATAGATGATACGACAGGCAGAACGCTCGCAGCGGCTTCATCGTTGAAGGTGTCCTTAAAGGCAACAAAAAAGGAAATTGCAGCCAAGGTAGGCGAAATAATCGCACAAAACGCCCGCGAGGCAGGAATCCAGACCGTAGTGTTCGACCGCAACGGTTACTTGTATCATGGAAGAGTGAAAGAACTGGCCGATGCGGCGCGCAGTAACGGGCTTAAATTTTAATCAAGATGGCGAGAATTAGCAACAGAGTAAATACGACCAACGATTTAGAGTTGAAAGACAGGTTGGTAGCAATCAACCGTGTAACGAAAGTGACCAAAGGTGGACGCACATTCAGTTTTGCGGCCATAGTTGTCGTCGGCGACGAAGCCGGCATCGTAGGCTGGGGACTGGGAAAAGCCAGCGAAGTCACGAGCGCCATTTCAAAAGGCATAGATGCGGCAAAGAAAAATCTTGTACGCA
>JAIRLL010000088.1 GCA_031259505.1 Tannerella sp. | reverse complement strand
CAAGATACCGTTCCGTAGGCCTGCGAGGTTCTTTCTTAACGCCAAGAAACCGTTCCGATGGCCTGCGAGGTTCTTTCTTAATACTAAGAAACCGTTTTGAAGGCCTGCGAGGTACTTTCTTAACGCTAAGAAACCGTTTTGAAGGCCTGCGAGGTACTTTCTTAATGCTAAGAAACCGTTTTTCAATTGTCCGCAGGACATTCACGGTGTATATCCTCACGGACAAAACCGTGCATTTCACATCGTTTTCTATTGATATGTAGGGGCTTTTGAGACAGCCTCATTTCTTATAGCGAACTCAGGTTAACAGAATGACAGAATTAACATATTTGTAAATTCTGAAAATTCTGAAATTATGTGAATACGAAATTATGTCCCGGAGTTCGCAGAGCCAGGCCATAATCATTTCCCCGAAATACGTATCTGTTTTTCAAAAAAATTTTGCACTGACGAAACAAAACAATATATTTGTCGCGCCGTAAGCCGGAAAAACAGTGCGGATACGTCAACATTGAAAGTAAGGATATAAATTAATTATTGATAAACAGCATTATGAAGAAAAGAACAAACATTATCGTCGCGGCATGTATTTGCCTTGCCGCCGCGGGACAGCTCTGCGCAAAAAACGGAATCAACCCCGACACAGCCGTAGTAACCCGCCATCAGACCACCATCAAAGGTCAGTCCGTCAGCTACCGTGCCGTCACAGGCATGCAACCCGTACTCAACGCCAGCCGTCAACCCGTCGCCGCCGTCAACTACACCTATTACGAGCGCGAAGGCATACGCGACGCCGACGCCCGCCCGCTCGTCATCTCCTTCAACGGCGGACCGGGCACCGCCTCCGTCTGGATGCAACTGGGCTTCACCGGCCCCGCACTGCTCAAAATCGACAGCGAAGGCTATCCCGTCATGCCCTACGGCACGGAAAACAACCCCTACTCCATCCTCGACGTAGCCGACATCGTGTACATCAACCCCGTCAACACCGGCTACTCACGCATCCTCGACAGCGATACCGACCCCAAACAGTTCTTCGGCGTGAATGAAGACATCCGCTATCTGGCCACATGGATTACCACCTTCATCACCCGCAACAACCGCTGGCGCTCACCCAAATACCTCATCGGCGAAAGCTACGGCACCACCCGCGCCGCCGGCCTCGCGCTCGAACTGCAAAACGCACACTGGGTATTCCTCAACGGCGTCATACTCGTCTCCGCCACCGAACTCGGCATCCGGCGCGACGGCCCCGTGAACGAAGCCCTCACCCTGCCCTACATGACCGCCACCGCATGGTATCACCACGCTCTCGCCGCCGACCTCCAGCAAAAAGACCTGCTCGACATACTGCCCGAAGTCGAACGCTTCACCCTCGAAGAATATATCCCCGCACTCGCCTGGGGAGGAGCCCTGACCGATGCGCGACGAGACGAAATTGCAAAAAAAATATCCCGCTACTCGGGCATCTCCGAAAGCGCCGTGCTGGCGCACAACCTCGCCATCCCCACGCGCTTCTTCTGGAAAGAACTCCTGCGCGACCGCGGATTCACCATCGGCCGCCTCGACTCCCGATACAAAGGCATCGACCTGCAGGACGGCGGCGAATGGCCCGACTACAACGCCGAAATGGCCTCCTGGGAACACTCCTTCACCCCGGCCATCAACCACTACCTGCGCAACGACCTCAACTACAAAACCGACCTCGAATACTACATCTTCGGACCCGTACGACCGTGGAACAGAGAAGGCGACCGCACAGGGCAAAACCTGATGACCGCCGTTGCGCAAAATCCATACCTCAAAGTACTCCTCCTCTCAGGATACTACGACGGCGCATGCGACTATTTCAACGGCAAATACAACTTCTGGCAGATGGACAAAGGAGGCAAATTCCAGAACCGCTTCTTCTTCAAAGGCTACCGCAGCGGACACATGATGTACATCCGCCACGACGACCTCAAACAAGCCTGCGACGACCTGCGCGAATTTATCCTGAACGCCATCCCCGCCAAAGACCAGCCGGCAAAATACGACGACCCGCGCCGCAGGACCGAATAAAAAAACAGTTCCGGACTGTCGTTTTGCAAAAAAAAATTGCTTACTTTTGCCCCTTCTTTTCCCGGTCATGTTCCGGAGAAAACAGATTCGATATTTAATGAAATGAAACAATATTATGGATAGAAAGAAAAAACGCCTGTCTTTTCCCCTGTATGTCCAAATCATACTGGGGATGGCGCTGGGAACCGTAATCGGAATCACGGCCGTAGCAATCGGCGCGGGTAAATTTGTAAGCCACTGGATTGTGCCGTGGGGACAAATGTTTATACGCCTGTTGCAGCTTATCGCCGTCCCGCTCATCTTCGTCACGCTCGTCAAAGGAATCACCGGATTGAAAGACATCCGGCGTTTCTCGCAACTCGGCGGCAGGATGCTGGCGCTATACCTGTGTTTCATTGCAGCATCGGCCACTTTCGGCATTACGCTCGCCGTGACGGTCAAGCCCGGCTCTCTGGTAAAACAGGAAGTAGTCGAAGACATTCAAAAACAGTATCAGGCAAACATCGAAGAAAAAACGCTCGCCGCAGAACAAAACATCGATCAGGGACCGTTGAACTTTCTGAACGACATCATTCCGAACAATATCGTCAATGCAGCAAGCAATAATTCCAACATACTGCAAGTTATCTTCTTTGCCGTCTTCTTCGCAATGTCCGTCCTGCTGATTCCCGCCCACAGGGTGAAGCCGGTCGTCGAATGGTTCAACGCCCTGGAAGAAATCATCCTTAAGATGGTAGATTTCATCATCAAAACGACGCCCGTCGGAGTCGTCGCCCTGATGGCCGGATTGATTGTCGACTTCAAGGGCGACGTCAGCATGTTCAGCGCCCTGGGCGTGTATGCGCTGACGGTGATGGCCGGTCTGCTGATCATCATGTTCATCGTATACCCGACTGTGATCCATTTCTTTGCCCGCAACCTGAAAGTAACCGGATTCCTCCGTGCGCTATACCCCGTTCAGCTCTTTGCCTTTACGACGAGCAGCAGCGCCGCAACCCTGCCCGTGACGATGAAAGCAGTCAAAGACGACCTCAAAGTCTCCGAAGAAGTAGCCGAATTTGTGCTGCCCATCGGCGTGACGGTAAATATGGACGGCACAGCTTGCTATCAGGCCGTAGCCATCGTATTCATCGCACAGGTATTGGGCATCGAGCTTTCGTTCGGGCAATTGATAGTCGTATTATTTATGACCGTCCTTTCGTCTATCGGCACGCCCGGCATTCCCGGAGGGACGTATGTGATTCTGGCCATGGTGCTCACCTCCATCGGCATTCCCCCCGAAGGACTTGCGCTGATTATCGGCATCGACCGTCCGCTCGACATGCTCCGCACCAGCGTAAACGTGACGGGCGACGCCACGGTAGCCTGCATGATCGACAAAAACAGAGCCTGACACCGCCTGTTTTACACGCAAACGACAATGTTTTTACGCATATCCGTTTGCCGGAACAATAATTTTGACTACCTTTGCAGGGCGATAAGGAGAAAAATTATGGAAATAGCTCAGTTGGCAGAGCATAACCTTGCCCCAAAAAGTTAGATGTAAAGACTAACCCTGGCAAGGTTGAAAGACAAAATTGCGGAAATAGCTCAGTTGGTAGAGCATAACCTTGCCAAGGTTAGGGTCGCGGGTTCGAGTCCCGTTTTCCGCTCACAGGACACAAAGTCACATAATGCTCGAATGGTGGAATGGTAGACACGAAGGACTTAAAATCCTTTGGCTATTACAGCTGTGCGGGTTCAAGTCCCGCTTCGAGTACAAGATTGATAATGAAGCAGAATCGGATTTGCAGCAACCATTCATCGAAATTGTCGCGATGAATGACCCGGAATGTTGATTCGGGATATGCTTCGGCAAAGGCTTTCGGACATTTTACCCTGGTATCCGGATTCCACTTAAGAATGTTGTCAAACTTCAAGATATCCTTATACAGGAATGCTGTCCGACAATTGTTGCAAAAGTTCCTTATCTTCGCCTTGATTATTCACAATATCAGGATAATATCCATAAATAAGGCGGTGATGGAGCATCATTTTTTCCTGAAGCAAGCCGCAATGACTCACCATTTCGGCAAACGATAACGGGAACATCTGATACTGCCATTTGCGTCCCGTAAGCGGCTTGTTGATTTTGTTTTTGCAAGTTCAAACGACGAACTGCCTGTCGCTACAAGTTGAACGTCGGGCAGACTGTCGATTATCAGTTTGAGTTTAAGACTAATATCCGCAATTCTTCATGCCTCGTCAATCACAACCGTACCATGTTTGCCGATTAACGCCTTCAGGCGAACCGCCGAAATATTTTCAAACAAAGCGCGCACTTCCTGTTCATCGGCATTAAGTCACAGCGTATTATCCGAAAAAATCTTTTTCAACAGCGCCGTCTTGCCGGTCGTCGGGCGCCCATCACGATAATTGCCTTTCCCGTACCGATTTTTCTTCTTATTCTGCTTTCGATTTGTCTTTCTATCATAGCCTCAAAATTTTCGGTAAAAGCAATACATTTTCTCATATTCCGGATAAACAGTTGTTTTTTCGGAATCAATTCCTGAAAAATCGTATTTTTTGAGGATAATTCTATTGTGCCTGTTTTATTTTTTTCGCGCGGGCGCCTCCCCGTTGTCGCGCGGGGGACGACGCTGGTCGCCCTGATTACCCATAAATTCGCGCATAAACTTAAATTCCGCCTGCTGATATTTGTACAGTTTTTCGGGCGAAAGGATTTTTTTGAATTTTTCGTAATACTCTTTCTCTATCTGCAACTCCTTGAGGCGCGTTTCGAGGTTGCAATCAATGAGTTTCAAGTACGTTTCGTTCGATATGGATTTTCGCGAACGGACTTCCCGGTTCAGTTTGCGACATTCGTTTCCTGTTTCGAACAGTTTTTCTTTCATTTGGTTTTCCAGGGGAATAAACTCGACGGCTTCACTGCCTGTCAGTCCGACTTCGGCAGTGATAAAGGCATTGTGTTTTGTGATAAACTCTTGCCTGTCAAATCTCGCCTTGTTGCCTACCTGCGCATGCAACGAAATGACAACAAATGCAAGACACATTATTGCAATAATATATAAAACTCTATTTTTCATATCAATCCATATATTCTAAGCTTACGGTAAGCAGATTTCTGTTATATTCCTGTTGCAGGTATTCAAGGTATTCTTCATCCTCATTTACCATTTCGGATTCTCCCACCGACACGGATTCGCCCTGTAACGTATCGCTTTTGGGCGTAACCGGAACGATGAACACTCTGAAAAGGAAAATGAATCCAATAAAAACGGCTGCGAGGTACAATAACGGACGTATCCGTTCATTGAGAGAAAGGATTTTGGTTTCTCTTTTTGGCATATCTTCGGGTATACGACTCATTATTTGGGAGGTAAGTCCTTCCATATATCCTTCGGGGACACGAAACGGATTCTGGCCCTTCAATTTTTCCAGTTTGCTTTGTTTTGCTTCCATACAATTTTATCCTCCACGCAATTTGACGGTCTAAAGTTCAAAAGGTTTAAATGTTGTCTGTTAAAAATGTCTCGATTTTTTTTACCGCATGATGATACGACGCCTTTAATGCGCCAACCGAAGTTCCCAATATTTCGGACATTTCCTCATATTTCATATCTTCATAATATTTCATATTAAATACAATTCTCTGTTTTTCAGGCAATTTTAATATAGCTTCCTGCAATTTCAACTGCAGGTCATCGCCATCGAAATAGTCGTCGCTTTTCAGTTTTTCCAGCATAAATGCGTCTGCATCATCAATGGATATGTTATTCATGGCTCGTTGCTTGTTCAGAAATGTGATATTTTCATTGATCGCAATTTTATACAGCCATGTCGAAATTTTCGAATCTCCCCGGAAACTGTCCAGATTCATCCACGCCTTCATTAAGGTGTTTTGGACAATGTCATTCGTATCGTCGTGAGACAAACCCATTTTCCGAATCAGCCAATACAACTTTTCGCCGTAATCCTTAACCACTTGCGTGAATGTTTCCCGCCGCGTATCCGGTTGGCTCAGCTTCTTTATCATTTCATCTTCCGTATCGCGATGCATCAATTACTGTTTTCAGCCCGTAAAGATAAATGGTTTTTATGAACAAAAGTATAAAAAACATCGCGTTAACAACAATTAAACAAAATGCATATTGAATCATTCTTGCTATCTTTGTGTGTTTTTTCGCGGAAAACGCCGGAATAAATGTGCGTAATTTTCCGTATATCAGCTTTTAAGTATTAATTTTGATTTGATTTTTTATGAAAAGAAAAAGAATGAACGAATGTAAGGTTTTTCGTTTTAAGCGATTTTTGAGAAAGTCCTACAGCGTATTCAACAGTATGCACAAAATCGTAAACATTGGTGTAGTAATGAATTGCATGCTGACATTTGCACATGTTACTTCGACGTCGGCGCAGACGGTTGCGGCGGAACAGCAGCCTGCAAAGATGCAGGAGGAGGAACTTGAAGAAGTGACAGTGACGGCTTCGCGCATGGAAACTCCTGTCAGTCAGTCGGCCAAGTTAGTCGCCGTCATCACGAAAGCGCAGATTGAAAAAGCGCCCGTGCAAAGCATTCAGGAGTTGCTCGTCTACGCCGCCAATATCGACATTATCCAGCGCGGCGGGCACGGCGTACAAGCCGATATCTCCATCCGCGGCGGCTCGGCCGACCAGACAGCCGTATTGCTCAACGGCGTCAATCTAACCAATCCACACACAGGTCATTACAACTTCGACATTCCCATCAGCCTTTCCGACATCGAACGAATCGAAATCGTACACGGCCCTTCGGCGCTGATTTACGGCTCGGGCGCTTTTTCAGGCGGAATAAACATCATCACAAAAAAAGAGACGGATGCCCGTATTTATGCGCGGGTGGAAGCCGGCATGCATGCGCTCTACGGGATTGAGGCGCGCGGTGCAACTACCGTCGGAGCGACGAGCAACAGCCTGTCGGTCAGCCGCCAAAAAGCGGACGGATATATTGCAAACAGCGATTACGACATCTGTAATCTATTGTGGCAGACGCGCCTGAAAATGAAAGAAAAATCTTATCTTGATTTTCAACTGGGTTACAACAACAAAAAATACGGGGCAAATACCTTCTATTCGGCAACGTATCCCAATCAATACGAACGATTGAGCACATGGATGGGGTCAGTGAAAGGTTCGTTCGGTAATCTATTCAGAATCATTCCCATTCTGTATTGGGACAGGCATTATGACCAGTTCGATCTAATAAAAGATACGGAAACCGGACGAAACTATCATCGCGGCGACATATACGGCGCAAACCTGATTTTTCAGTACAAATCACGGCTGGGAATTACAAATCTGGGTGGAGAACTGCGTCGCGAAGAAATATCGAGCAGCAATCTGGGATTGCCGATGGCGCAGGCACACGATCATTATACGCGCTACGATGAGCGCACCAACACGTCCGTCACACTGGAACATACCGTAAACCGGGAGCGTTTTGTTGCATCGGCCGGCGTGATGATAAACCACAATACGATTCAGCAGGGAGTGCATTTCTACCCGTCTGTCAGCCTTGCCTACCGCCTCGACAATGCGCTCAAGGTGTACGCCACGTGGAGCCGTTCTACCCGCATGCCGACGTTTACAGACCTGTATTACACTACCGAAACTCATCTTGCCAACGAAAGTCTGAAATCCGAGCGTTCGGAATCGGTCGACTTGGGCATCAAATATAACCGCCCGTTTGTCAGCGTTTCTTTAGTCGGTTATCTGATGTGGGGACGCAATATCATCGACTGGGTCAGGGCGCCGGGCGATGCGAAATGGGCATCGTGGAACTTGACCGAACTTGACAAACAGGGCGTAGAAGCCGGACTGACGTTTCGCCCGGGAAGCAAATGGCCGTCGCTGGGAGAGGGTATGGCACTCATTGTCAGCTATGCACGCATGAATCAAACATGCGATACCAAAGGATTTGAATCCAGGTATTCATTAAATTATCTGCGAGACAAGTGCTCCATACAGTTGAATCACTCCATTTTCGAGGGATTATCGGCAAACTGGTATTTTCGCGTGCAGAAACGGATGGGGACATTTCGCAGATACGAAAATGGCGCCGATATGGGGCTACATCCCTACCCTACCTTCTCCACGGCCGATCTGAAATTGAATTATGAACTGAAGCAGTGGAACTTTCATCTCAACCTGAATAACCTGTACGACACGTATTATTATGATACGGGCAACGTGCCTCAAGCCGGATTCTGGTTGACGGGCGGCGTCAGTTACACGCTACCATAGGCGGGCAAGGTCTTATTCCTTCTCTTCCATATTTTTGGCTTCATTCCAAATTGCATCCATCTCGGCAAGCGTCATATCCTTCAAAGAACGGCCTTGCCGGATGGTTTGCGCTTCGAGATAGTTGAAACGCCGGATGAATTTCCTGTTGGTGCGCTCCAATGCATTGTCAGGATTGATTTTGTAGAGGCGGGCTGCATTTATAAGGCTGAAAATCAAATCGCCAAACTCTGCTTCCATGCGGTCGGCGTCCATCCGGCCGATTTCGGTTTTCAATTCGTTCAATTCTTCTTCGACTTTGTCCCAAACCTGTTCGCGCGTTTCCCAGTCGAAGCCGACATTGCGTGCCTTGTCCTGTATTCTGTAAGCTTTTACGAGCGAAGGCAACGCGACGGGAACGCCGTCCAGCACCGTTTTGTTTCCGCCTTTTTCTTTCAGTTTAAGTTGTTCCCACGACTGTTCCACTTTACGGCTGTTTTCGGCCTGCGCATCGCCGAAGACGTGCGGATGACGGTATATCAGTTTCTCGCACAGGCTTTCGCAAACGTCTCTGATGTCGAAAGTCTGTTTTTCTTCCCCTATCCTGGCGTAAAAGACGATGTGTAGCAGCAGGTCGCCCAGTTCTTTTCTGACGCCGTCCTGGTCGTCGCGCATGATGGCGTCGCACAGTTCATATGTTTCCTCGATGGTATTGGCTCGCAGGCTTTCGTTGGTTTGCCTGCGATCCCACGGACATTTGACGCGCAATTCGTCCATGATGTCGAGCAACCGCCCGAAAGCCTCCATCCGTTCTGCTTTACTGCTCATTTTTATTGTATTGCTGTTGATAATTTTTCAATCCGTCCGACAGGAAACGTACATATTTCTCGACGTCCTCGTCGTATGCGTAAGGTGGTGCAAGCAGTTTGCCTTCGTTGTTGAGAATGACGTAGAAAGGCTGTGCATTTGCGCCGAATTTAACACGTTGCAGGTAACTCCACTTTTCGCCAACGCTTTTCAGCGTGCGCTTTTTTCCACCTTCCACGACGACGATCGGCACGGGCAACTTGCTTTTGTCGTCGACCATCAGAGTAATAAGGATGTACTGTTCTTCCAGTAAGCGCTTCACCTGAGGATCTGTCCATACGGAAGCTTCCATTTTACGGCAGTTCACGCAACCAAAGCCCGAAAAGTCTATCAGCACAGGTCTTTTGATTTTTTTTGCATACGCCATTCCTTCTTCATAATCGTTGAAGACGCTATGCACCGCGTTTTCGTAAAGATTGAAATCCTGCGTATTCAGCGGCGGAGCAAATGCGCTGATGGCTTTCAACGGCGCGCCCCACAATCCCGGCAGCATGTAGATGGAAAAGGCAAA
Source organism: Tannerella sp. (assembly GCA_031259505.1). Taxonomy (GTDB): domain Bacteria; phylum Bacteroidota; class Bacteroidia; order Bacteroidales; family Tannerellaceae; genus Tannerella. The sequence continues at coordinate 3,259 of JAIRLL010000088.1, read as the reverse complement.
CGAGATGATTGCCATAAAAAGACGCATGACGGAAACATGTTGCAGTTCGCTGTCGTGCCGGAACCGGATTTTACCCAGCAGATAACATCCCAGCAGGGCGAAGATGACAATCCACAGCACTAAAAATACTTCGCGATCCAAAATTCTCCATCCATATGCCAAATCGGCAACAGACAAAAACTTAAGCGCCAGAGCCAGTTCGAGGAATCCCAAAACGACTTTTACCGAATTGAGCCAACTGCCCGATTTTGGCATGTTTTGCAAAAGATTGGGAAAGACGGCGAAAAAAGCGAAGGGAATGGCCAGTGCGAGAGCGAATCCCGCCATTCCGACGGCCGGGCCTGCCACCGAGCCTCCCGAGGCTGCCTCAACCAGTAGCGTACCGATGATAGGGCCTGTACATGAAAACGATACCAGCGCCAATGTGAAGGCCATAAAGAATATGCTCAGGATACCCGAAGTGGTATCGGCTTTCGCATCCATTCTGTTTGTCCACGAAGAAGGCAATACCAGTTCGAATGCACCAAAAAATGAAACGGCAAACAATACGAGCAACAGGAAAAACACGATATTAAAAAAGGCGTTTGTCGAAAGGCTGTTCAGGGCGCTCGCTCCGAAAACGACTGTAATCATCAATCCCATAGCCAAATATATCACAATGATGGACAGTCCGTACACGAAAGCTTCCCGGATGGCTTTCCGTCGCTGCTTATTGCGTTTCAGGAAGAAGCTTACCGTCATCGGAATCATCGGCCAGACGCAGGGCGTCAGCAATGCAATGAATCCGCCTGCGAAACCGGCAAGAAAAACCAGCCACCACGACGTGGTGGCGCCTGTCGACGCAATATTTTCTCTGTCAAAGGCTCGCAGTTCTTCGATGACGGGCGTCCACAACTCCGGTTGCGTCGTCAGCACGTCCTGCACAATTGTTGCCGTCGTACCGGCTGCCGGAGTATGTGGTTTGGTTGCAACAATGTCTGTTTCTACAGAATCCCGTACCGTTTCCGCCGAGTCGACTTCTTCCGGATCCGGAGGAGGCGCGTCGCCCACTGCTTCCTCTGCAGGCGCATCCAGACGCGTTTTTTTTACATCATTTTTGCCGAACGAAAAAGATACCCTGTCCGGCGGAAGGCATGTCTCGTCGTTACATGCCATAAATTCCACTTCGCCCCTGAGTGCAAAAGACTTCGGGTCGGTCACTTTGATTTTTTGAGTGAAAACAACTTTTCCCGAATACCAGCGCAATTCCATGTCGAACATGTCGTCGTACACGGCAGTAGGCGCCACGGACGATTTCGGTTCGCCAATCAATTCGACGCCTTGCCTGCGTTCGTAAGCGATGCCTGTCGAGATGGGACCGCCTTTTGGCAGATTCATATCATACACATGCCAACCCGGGTCGACAGTTGCCGTAAAGGTAATTTCTTTCTCCGCCGATTCCGAATCGACCAGCCCAATATCCCATTTTACGGGTGTAAATATCTGTGAGTATGCAAATAGCGAGACAAATGTCAATCCTGCGAAAATAATTCCTTTTTTAATCATAATCAATCCTTTTGAAGGGCAAAGGTAGTACTTTTTCGTTCACCGGAAATTAATAATTGAAATTTGCTTTCAGGCAATCTTTCAGTTTGATTTTTTTCTTCAGTTCCGGTTTGCCAATGGACGTTTCGACCGTATTCAAAAACAGATTTGCCTTGCCGTTCACAAACTTGTCCAAAAACAGTTTTATCTCGCCGGGATGCTGATGCATGGGCGTGGTTGCAATTTCGTGTCCGGCATTTTCGAACGAATAGAAACAATACGGCGACTGCATCTCATCCATCTGTTTCACAAGCTGTTTCGGACCATACAAGCCAAACCGGAGGAATTTCAACCTGTCGTAGGGGACGTTTCTGTCGGCATCGCCGTGGAAAAACAGAATCGGCGCGGGTTTGGTTTGCCAGTTCACTTTGCCTTCGCTGAAAATGCATCCTGCAAAGGAGATTACGCCTGCATAGTTGAATCCGTCGGGCAATGCGGCTGCCCGCGGCGTGCGGTTGCAGATTTCATATTCGCCCTGCAACACCGTCACTGCGCCCGCGCTCGAACCGCACGACGTAATACGCTGCGCATCAATGTGCCATTCGCCGGCATGTTCGGCTACAAAACGGGTAGCGTCGAAAAGGTCTTCGACGGCCATCGATACCGCCTTTTCAAAATGATCAACAAAGGCATTGAATACTTTCAACCGGCTTCGCTTCATGTCGATTTTCTTCTGCACATCTTTCAGCCCGAGCCGGTAATCAATGGCAACAACGGCATAACCCTGATTCGCAAAATATTCATAAAAAGGTACATGCTGCGAAGCGTCGCGACTGCCGCTCATGAAACTTCCGCCAAAAACAAAGATGATGCACGGCTTCGCTTCCGCCACATACTGCGACGTTTCGTATTTGTCAAGACGAAGCGTGTCTCCGTCTTTAATCGAATAGATAAATGTTTGCCTGTCGACCTCTGCCGATACTTCAAAAAGGCAGCATACGACGACAGACAGCATACAGTAAAATTTCGTTTTCATTATTAATATCATATTTTATATTGGGTACATGTTTAACCGGGTGTATTCAATTCAAAATGTCGTTCCCATTCGGACGGGAGCGCGAATCCGCATAAACTCCGTGAAGTCCCGAATTCGCTTCCGGTAGCTACGGATTCATTTACACCGTTTGCGTAAATCTTCAATATTCTTCCCAGCTTTTTATTTGTAAATCGTTAAGATCCAGCGTGCAGAACGCATTGATAAATGCGCTCGCCAGTCGGGCGTTTGTCAGCAGCGGGATGTTCAGGTCTATCGCGGCGCGGCGGATTTTGTAGCCGTTGTCCAGTTCTCCGGCAGTAAGATTTCGCGGAATATTGACTACCATATCTATCCGGCGCTGATGGAGCAGCGTCAACGCCTGCGGCTGCCGGTCGTCGCTTGGCCAGTAGACTTGCGTGCTTTCGATGCCGTTTTCCTTGAGGAAGCGATACGTTCCCCCCGTTGCATACAATTTGAAACCTTTTTCATACAGCAGTATCACTGCTTCGAGCATGGCAGCCTTATGCTTGGGCGCTCCGGTAGAGAGCAGGATGTGTTTTTCCGGAATACGGTAGCCGACGGAGAGCATGCTTTTCAGGATGGCTTCGGACGTGTCGTCTGCGATGCAGCCCACCTCGCCGGTCGAAGCCATGTCTACGCCCAGCACGGGATCCGCCTTCTGCAAACGGTTGAAGGAGA
>JAIRLL010000077.1 GCA_031259505.1 Tannerella sp. | reverse complement strand
AAAGATACGAAAAACATCCGATACATGCGTCGAATAATTTTTGCGATTCAGGAACTGTACTGTGAGCGGTATAAATTTGCGAATTGAATTTGCAGTTCAAAAATTCAAAATTCCAGGATTCCAAAATTCAGTTATTCAGTCATCAAAGTTCCTATATTTTTGGTTCTGCCGGGAATTGTGTGGAATAAAGTGTGCGAAAAAAAATCAGCCGGGGATGATATGCATATTTATCCACCTGCAGAATATTATCCGATGAAAGACTTTGGGTTGAGATTCCTCACTTCGTGCGGAATGACGGCGCCTTTGTCGGGGACAGGAGGGAAGAATCTCCTGTCCTTTACCTGAAACGGTATAGCATTTATGATACCTTGTCCACACCCATGAAATGATACGGATTTTTCTCCGGATTCCGCCGGCGAACCGCGCGTCATTCCTCTTTTTTCCCTGTTGCAGAGGCGGTCGTCGTTCCCTGGCCGGGACGGTTACCGTCCCCGGGTTTGCGGCGGCTGTCGCCTCGGCGTGGTTTCTTGGCAGGGGTGGCAGCGACAGGAAGATGAAGTTCATTTTCTTCCTGCATACCTATTTCATTCCCTTCGGCATCGTAGAATTTGTATTCAAGAAAGGCCAGTCCCTGATCGGGAATCACCTTGATTTTTGCGGAATAGCGTATCTTCCAGCGCATTTCCATGGAGATGAAACCTTTGTTGATGTACGCCGCAACATAAGGATGCACGTGCAGCGTGAATTTCTTCACATTGTGCTTGTTTACCAGACATTCGATTTTGCCTTCCAGACTGTCGGTAAACAGAATGGACGACTTTACAACCCCTGTACCGAAGCACGACGGACAACTTTCGGCCGTCTGCACCTCCAGAATCGGGCGTACCCGCTGACGGGTGATTTGCATCAGGCAGAATTTGCTGAGGGGTAATATATTATGCTTGGCGCGGTCTTTCGACATCGCTTTTGTCATGACTTCGAACAACTGCTGGCGATTGGACGCTTCCGTCATGTCGATGAAATCCACGACAATGATTCCGCCCATATCGCGCAGGCGCAACTGGCGGGCTATTTCTTCTGCCGCGGCACAGTTCACTTCGAAAGCTGTTTTTTCCTGCTCCGTACTGCTTTTCATACGGTTTCCGCTGTTCACGTCGATGACGTGCATGGCCTCCGTATGTTCGATAATCAGGTATGCGCCGCCGCGATAGGTGATTGTCCGTCCGAACAGCGACCTGATTTGCTTCGTCACGCCGAACTTGTCGAAGATGGGAATATCGTCGCTGTACAGCTTCACTATGCTTTTCTGTTCGGGTGCGATGTTGCTGACATACTCGTACACACTGTCGTATACGCTCTTTTCATTAATATATATATGTTGAAAAGAAGAATTGAATATGTCGCGCAGCAAGGCTACCGTTCTCGACGCTTCTTCGAACACAATCGACGGAGCTTTCATTCTGGATGCCCGCGGGATGTTGTCTTCCATGCGTTTGACCAGCATTTTAAGCTCGCCGTCCAGTTCAGCGACTTTTTTTCCTTCGGCAGAAGTACGTACGATGACGCTGAAATTTTTCGGCTTGACGCTTTGCATCAACTGGCGCAGGCGCGCACGTTCTTCTCCCGACTTGATTTTGGTAGAGATGGAAATATCGTCCGCAAACGGTATGAGCACCAGAAAGCGTCCTGCAAAAGACAGTTCGGCTGTCAGGCGGGGGCCTTTGGTCGAAATCGGCTCCTTGGCAATCTGCACAAGCAACTCCTGACCGACCGTCAGCACGTTGCTGATGCTTCCGTCTTTCTCGATTTCGGGCAGTCGTTGCATTTTCGAACCCAAAAGCCGTTTTTTGGGATCGTCTTTCAACATCTTCAGATATTTCTGCAGCGTATTGAAATTGGAACCCAAATCCTGATAGTGGAGAAACGCCTCCTTTTTACAACCCACATCCACAAAGGCGGCATTCAAGCCCGGAAGCAGTTTCTTCACGCGACCGAGGTAAATATTTCCTACGGCAAAAGAATCACTTCGAGTCTCCTTCTGAAACTCTACCAGACTTTTGTCTTCTACTATGGCAATCGAAACCTCTTTCGGTTTTACATCTACGATTAATTCACTTATCACCCTACCAATTACTTATTATTTTTTATCACCCTTAATCAAAAGAACAAACTTATTTAGTTTTAAGTTTGTTCTTTTAATTTCGTCAAGACTTACTTTTTCTTATGCCGATTTTTCTTAAGTCTTTTCTTACGCTTGTGCGTAGCCATTTTGTGTCTCTTTCTTTTCTTTCCGCTGGGCATAGTTCTTTACTTGAGATTTCAATCTGTTTGCGCTTCAATTATTTCTCTTTGGAGACGCTGTTCAAGAATACTTTTGCCGGTTTAAATGCCGGGATTTTGTGCTCCGGAATAATAATTGTCGTGTTCCTGGAGATGTTGCGTGCAGTTTTTTGTGCTCTTGTCTTCACCACAAAACTGCCAAACCCTCTAAGATACACATTCTCGCCACTTGATAAAGAACCCTTTATCGAGTTCATAAATGCTTCTACACAAGCTAAAACAGTACCCTTTTCAATTCCCGTACTTTTAGCAATTTCACTTACAATGTCTGCTTTTGTCATTTCTAATACATTAAAATGGTTAATAATTAATTAATCTAATTTTTTAGACTGCAAATATATAGGATAATCTTGGATAAAACTATTTTTTTTGATGAAAAAAATCACCCTTCTGTAATAATGTATATGTATATTTGCAAAAAAATATGACATTAACAAACTAAATGGCTATGAATAAAGAAGATAAGACTTTTGAAAAAAGTGCGGTTTTTATCGACTGGTACGCACAAAATCTGCGAAAATTGCCCTGGCGGGAGACAAAGGATCCTTATTTTATCTGGATTTCGGAGATAATCCTGCAACAAACTCGTGTAATTCAAGGTATGAAATACTACATTCGATTCATAAAATGCTTCCCGAACGTCGAAATACTTGCAAAAGCGAGCCGGGAAGAGGTACTGAAACTCTGGCAGGGGCTGGGCTATTATTCCCGCGCACGCAATCTGCACGAAGCGGCAAAGGAAATCATGACTCGCTTCGGCGGCCGGTTTCCGCAAAAATACGAAGATATCCTGTCGCTGAAAGGTATTGGCTGCTATACGGCCGCCGCCATCGCCTCCATTGCATGGAATCAACCTTATCCCGTGATAGACGGAAACGTGTTTCGCGTACTGGGACGGCTTTTTGCCGTCGAAACACCGACCGACACGGCCGAAGGCAAGAAACTGTACTCGGAACTGGCGCACCGAATCATGAACCCCGAACAGGCGGGACTGCACAATCAGGCAGTCATGGAATTTGGGGCGCTGCAGTGCGTTCCGCAAAATCCCGATTGCAGCCGGTGCCCCCTGCAACATCAGTGCCGGGGATACGCAGGCGGCAAACCGCAACAGTATCCCGTCAGGCATCGCAAAGCGAAAACGCGTGACCGGTATTTTCATTTCATGTACATTACATATAATAATGTATATACGTACCTGTGTCGCCGCAACGAAAAAGACATCTGGAACGGACTGTTCGAATTTCCGATGATAGAAACCGCCCAACCGGCGGATTTTGACGAACTGAAAGAAACGGACGAGTTTAAAAGGCTTTTCCCGCCGGACAGCCATGCCGTTTTCACATTGGACAAAAGTGGCGTCCGGCATATCCTGACACACCAGGTATTGCACGCCACATTTTACAGAGTGGAAATCAGGATGGAGAGCGAGGCGCTAAAAGATTGTCTCAGGATTTCATTGCAAGAAATGAGCGACTATCCTGTACCACGCCTGATACACAGATATTTATCAGATGTAATGTGAGGAGAAATGTTAAAACCGAAAAAAAAAATCCGGTTTTGTCTGCAAATATCAAAAAAAGCAGGTAGATTTGTGTCATAAATTAAAATCATAACAAATATGTCATTGAACAAGGTTATTTTGATAGGAAATGTAGGAAAAGATCCCGTCGTAAGATATTTCGACACTGGAAATGCCGTTGCAAATTTCTCGCTGGCGACAAACGAACGGGGTTATACGCTGGCAAACGGCACCGAGGTGCCCGAGCGGACAGAGTGGCACAACATCGTTGTCTCGCGCGACCGCGCTCAGTTCGTTGAAAAGTACGTGAAGAAAGGTTCTTCGGTATATGTCGAAGGAAAAATCCGTTCGCGCAGCTACGACGACCAGAGCGGCCAGAAGCGTTATGTAACAGAAGTTTATGCCGACCGCATAGAGTTTTTCTCAAGCGGGAAGAAACCTGAAGCAGGAGGCGAAAGGGGCTTTACGGATTCGACTTCGGCGCCACAAGCGCAGGGATACAGTCCGTTGGCAGAACCTCCGACTGTATCCGAACAAACGGACGACTTGCCGTTTTGAGCGTGCCAACTAAACATATAATGCTTTGGATTCAGATGATCATTTGCCGGATTTATTATTGCAGTGCGTATGGTGTACTCCTGTGATAAATTCGATTGCTTCGTTTATTGTCGTTTTCCTTTTGCTGTTCATTTCAGGATATATTTCTGCAAATGAACAGGTGTTGTTTTGGTTTTCACAAGGAAACGCAGGCCGTATCAAAGATGAAGACAAGCCGCAAGGCAAATTTCTCCGCGAAGAATTGGAAACGCCTCAACGACTGATTCATGCGCTTTGCATATTCCGCATGGCGCTGCATATCGTAATTGTCGTACTTGCGCTTTATGGTTTGTCTTTAATCTGTCAGGGAGTTAGTTGTTTTTATCCTGCGGTTGCCGCCGGGTCGATAATCGTGATACTCTTTTTCGACAGGATGATGCCGCGGTTCGTGTTGCGTAAAAAAAAGCGGAGTATCTTGCTGCGCGCCTCGCCTTTTTTGCAGTTCGTCAACTGGCTTTGCAGGCCGCTGACCAAACCCGTTTCGACGGCGGTCGATGCCGATGACGCCTCCGGATCGTCTGAAGACGAACCCGTTGCAACAGTCAAAGACGTTCCCGGCGATAAAGAGATAAAAAAGGACATGATTCGCCTCTACAACAAAACGGCGGACGAAATCATGGTGCCGCGCATGGACATCAAGGCCATTGATATAAAGAGCAGTTTTGATGAAGTCATGGACAGCATTATCAAAACAGGTTTTTCGCGCATACCTGTTTACGAAAACACGGAAGACGACATCAAAGGTATCCTGTATGTCAAGGATATGATTATGAGCGTCCATTCGAACGAAGCCTCGCAGTGGCAACGCATGATACGCCCCGCCTATTTCGTGCCCGAAACGAAGCGGATAGACAGCCTGCTGGAAGAATTCAGAACAAATAAAGTTCACATAGCCATTGTAGTAGATGAATTTGGATGTACATCGGGACTGGTTACGCTTGAAGACATCATCGAAGAAATCGTAGGTGAAATCGCAGACGAGTTCGACGACGATGAAAGGCATTTCGTGCCTTTGCCCGACGGAAGTTATATTTTCGAAGGGAAAATCCAACTGAACGACTTCTTCCGCGAAACGAATACCAACCCGGCCGACTTCGGGAAACTGACTGAAGAAATCGACACGCTTGCCGGCCTCCTGCTGAAGATCAAGGGTACGTTGCCGTGTCGACGCGAAATTATACAGTATGGCAATTACCGTTTCCAGATACTGGAGGCAGATGAGCGCCGTGTTCTGAAAGTGAAGTTCAGCGCCAGCGAACGACGGCCAAAAAAGACAGCGGCCAAACCTGCCGCCACTGCTGTCGTACTCTTGTGTATCAGTTTGATTTCGTGCGTGGAATATACGCCCAAACCACGCGGGTTTTTCCGTATCGACCTCCCTGCCGCAAGTTATACAAGTCTGGATTTGAAAGAATTGCCGTATTCGTTCAATATGTCTCAACTGGCAACGGTCGAACTGCCGCCGGCCGAAGAGCCGGCTGGATGGCTTAACTTGTCGTATGAGACGCTGCAAGCCAAAATCTATTGCAGTTACCGTCCCATTACGCCGCACACGCTTCCCGCCGTCGAAAAAGAATGTCGCGAACTGGTGAAACGCGCGGTAAAAAATGCGACATCCATCGTCGAACAGGCATACGAAAATCCCGAAATACACATGTACGGGACGTTATTCCGAATCGAAGGCGAAACGGCCTCACCTGTCCAGTTTGTGCTGACCGACAGCATGCGTCATTTTTTTCGCGGGGCGCTCTATTACCAGTGCAGGATGAATGCCGATTCGCTGGCGCCCGTCAACGCATATCTGAGGGACGACATTGTCGAACTGATGCAGTCTTTTCAGTGGAAATAACCGTGCGTCATGCCTCTGTTGCAAAAACATACTTCTCCACGCTGGGGAATCTGGAGAATCGAAGAGGGCTGGGAACAATTGCTGGCACAGTCCGACTGTCCTGCACTGTACCGGCCTTTTTTAGACAAATGCCGGTCGGATAGCCGTAAAGCCGAATGGCTGGCGGTCAGGCTGCTTTTGCGCGAACTGACAGGCAGGGAAACAGCGATTGCATATCATGATAACGGTTCGCCATATCTACCTGAATCCGACTGTAATATCAGCATCTCACATACCAGGGGATATGCCGCCGTGATACTGGACTGCACGCATGTTGCCGGCATCGACATCGAATATCGTTCGGAACGTGTACAGCGAATCAAATCGCGGTTTCTGCACGAAAGCGAATCTGACAGGCTGAACAACGCATCGACGGACGCATTGCTGATATGCTGGAGTGCAAAGGAAACTGCATTTAAAATGACAGGGCGACGCACTGCCGATTTCAGGAAGGACATTCGTGTCCTCCCGTTCGAACTGTCCGAAGCGTCAGGCTGTGTAGATGTAAAAGAAACGCTCACCGAAGCGTCGACTGTTTACAGGATTAAGTACGCCGTCACACCTGCGTATGTGGTTACTTACGGGATTTTTCGCGCCGGGAAGTGAAAATTTCGACAATCTTGTTTGAGTGTCAATAAGAATCTCTATCTTTGAGCAAAAATTACAGAAACATTAAAAATTAAAATTATCATGCAAAGGCGAAACTTTATCAAAACGGCGGGTGTATTGGCCGCAGTTCCTGCACTGGCAACGAAACCTGTTGTCGACAATCGGACTTCGACGGGTGCGGGAGAGAAAGAAATCTATGAATGTCGTATCTATACGCTTAATGGCGAAGGAGATACGCTGGACGCATTTTTCAAGGAAACCCTGATTCCGGCATACAGCCGTCAGGGTGTAACGGTCGGGGTCTTCAAGCCTTATAAACCGGAAGAGGAAGCGCAACGCTATCTGCTGTTCATCTATCCGAATATCGCAACCTGTCTTAAAACGAAAAACGCGGTTTGGGACGACCGGACTTTCAGAAATGCGGCGCAGGCGTTTTTTGACGCCACCGCTCCGCAGCCCGCTTATTCCAAATTTGAGACCATCCTGAGCGAGGCGTTCGACAAAATTCCTGTACACCGGCAACCGGGCAAAGAACGGACACTGTTCGAATTCAGAGTATACCAAAGTCCGAACGAAGAAGCCAACAAACGCAAAGTGAAGATGTTCAACGCCGATGAAATTGCCATCTTCGACCAGACGGGCGTCAATTCCGTTCTCTACGGCGACATTCTGGCAGGTCCGCGCCAGCCGGCGCTGATGTATCTGACATGGTACAAAGACGAGCCGACCCGCAACGAAGCATGGAAGCAGTTTGGAAATCATCCCGACTGGAAACGTATTTCGAAACTGCCCGAATATGCTCACACGGCAACAAACAATAAAAGCACGCTGCTGTCGCCTTTGGCATACTCGCAATTATAAACAGATAAACAGATGTTTATGCGAATAAACAGGAAATATGTATATTTGGGAACGGTTGCTCTGTGGCTTTTCGCAGTCGGATGCCGGAATGAGACGAGCGACATGTTGAAGGGTAAATGGCAGTTGAAAACCGTCGAACAGGCCGGCGCTGTTTCGACGGTAGACACTGTCTGGTATAATTTTCAGTCAGAATCACTGTTTATGTATCAGATTTATTTTGCCGGGAAAGATTCGTTTGTGCATCAATACGGTTTCAAGACACAACCGGAAACGCGCACATTGCAACTGGAACTCATATCCAATCCGCGTTCGTTGAAAACGTTTCTACCCGCAACCGACTGGGAAGATGGAATACGTACATTTAATGTCAAGAAAATTACGGGAAACAGACTTGTGCTTTCCGGCGACGGGAAAGAATATGTGTTTATAAGATTCTGATGAACACCCCTGTATAAAACATTAAAGGATGTCTCACGACATCCCCTAACCAATTGTTAACCTTAAATCTAATACTATTATGAAAAACCACATTGCAAATGTATGGCTTTTTTACATAATGCTATCATTTTAAAGGTTAAATGATATTTATCCGGGCACAATTAACGTTAAGCACCTGTATTTGCTTTATTTTTATTCACATACAATGACTGCAAGTTTCATTTTTACAGGTTAATCAAATCGGCTTCGGAGACACATTCGAGATTTTGTTGCCGTACGACTTCGAGCGCCGCCGCAAGGCTGTTTGTCCGCAAAAACAGTATCGACCTGCCTTTCAGTGAAAAGCAGTACATGTATTCGATACTCAACCCCGACTGCGTGAAATACTCCAGCATCTGTACAAAACTGTCGACGGACGACTGTGTGTCAATCGCCAGCACATGCGCAAGATTTGCAGGCACACTGTTCGCCTGCAAAATCCTGTAAGCTCTCTGCGGCTCGCTGACTATCAGGCGCAAAATGCCGTATTCCGACGTGTCGGCTATCGTGGCGGCAATAATGCGTATTTCTTCATTCGCGAGCAATGCAAGTATCTCACACAGTCTGCCGTATTTATTCTCAATGAAAATGGAAATCTGATTTATATACATCGTTTTTTTGTTTGGTTATACATTAATATATATGGTGATTCAGAATTTACGCAAGTCTTTTACCCGTACGGCCTTGCCTTCCGACACGGGCAACGTCCCCCTGGCTGCCAGTTTGAGGTTTGGCGTGATCAGTATTTCGTCTTTCAGCCGGCGGACGATTTCTTTCTCCAGCAACTGCAAAGCGCCGTAGTCGTCCGTATATAAATTGTTAAGTTCTACTTCAATGAGCATCTCGTCGCTATTTCCAGCCGTATGGATGGTGATGAGGTAGTTTCCTCCCAATTCCCCGAAAGTCATCAACACCTTTTCTATCTGGACAGGGAAGATGTTCACGCCTTTCAGGATAATCATGTCGTCGCTGCGTCCTTTGAGACGGTCGATACGTCGGTGAGTGCGTCCGCACGGACATTTGCCCGGCAGGAAACGGGTCAGGTCGCGCGTGCGATAACGTATGAGCGGCATGGCTTCGCGCCGCAGTGTGGTGAGCGCCAATTCACCCGTTTCGCCGTCAGGAACAGGGCAGAGCGTTTCGGGGTCGATAATCTCGGCAATCACGTAGTCTTCCCAGATATGCAGCCCGTTCTGCTCCGGACATTCAAAAGCCACGCCCGGCCCGTTCATTTCCGACATGCCGAAACAATTGTACGCCTTCACGCCCAGCAATTTTTCGATGCGGCGTCGCTGCTCTTCGGAATGAGGTTCGGCGCCGATGCAGATTGTATGCAGTTTCGTATCCCTGCACGGGTCAATGTTCATTTCGCTAAAGACTTCCGCAAGACGCGCGGCGTAGCTCGGGATGATGTGCAGGCACGTCGTTCCGAAATCGACAATAAATTTGATCTGCCGTTTCGAATTGCCTGCGGCCGCAGGAACCGTCAGTGCACCAAGCCGTTCGGCGCCATACTGAAAACCTAATCCGCCGGTGAACATGCCGTAACCCGACGTGTTCTGAAAAATGTCCGTGTCACGAAGTCCGACCATATACATGCAGCGGGCTACCTGATTCGCCCACTCGTCCAAGTCTCTCTGCGAATGAAGCACGACGGTCGGATTGCCGGTCGTGCCGCTCGACGAATGGATGCGTACGCATTTCCGGAGCGGAATGGCAGCCATGCCATACGGATAACAAGCCCGGAGGTCGTCTTTTGTCGTGAAAGGGAATTGTTGCAAGTCGGCAGTCGTATGCACACTGTCGGCCGACAAATTGCGTTCGCCGAATATCCCGGCATAAAAGGGCGAATGGCTCGCCTGTTCGATGGTTTCACGCAAACGCGCCGCCTGCAGTTTTTCCAGTTCGTCGCGCGAAATCGTTTCAAGCGCTTCTTGCCAGTAGGATGTCATTTCGATATACTGTGTTATATTTTTTCATACGTCTTTTTCAAATGAGGCAAAGATATATCATTTTCGTAATACCGGCAAGTTTCTTTTCGAAACAGGCGAATTGTCGTGCAAAGCGCGTATCTTTGCCGCGTTATAAGATAAAAAAGCATAAGAATGGAAAAGAAGAGAAGCGAGTGGGTCGATTTTACACGGGGAATTGCAATTTTTCTGGTCGTTTTCGGGCATGTCAATTTAGGCTGTTTTTTTTGCCCTGCATTTGAATCGGCACATGATTTTTTGTACACTCAGCATCTTATTCTGTACAGTTTTCACATGCCTCTTTTTTTTATGATATCCGGTTTTATATATGGTTATAAAAAGACAAATTACAACCTGTGCGAACTGAAAAAAGCATTGACAGGAAAACTGATCGCTTTGGGGATTCCCTATTTTATATTTTCCATTACGCTCTATCTGTTTAAATACCTTATCGGTGGAGATGATTATCTTTTAAGCTGGCAGGATTTGTTTTTTCAGATCAAGCCTGTTGAATATTATTGGTTCCTGTATATATTATTTCTGATTTTCTGTATTGTTGAAGTATTGGATTATGTGTTTAAGAATGATTTTACTGTTTTTGTGATTTTGCTGGTCATTACTGTTTCAGGATGGAATTTTACGACAGGCGTGTTCCTTTTTGATGAGGTTTCAAACAGGATAATATTCTTTTATCTGGCCAAACTGCTGGCCCGAAGACCAGAGTTGCTTCGCAACAACATACTTATCATATCGTGTATCATTGCATTCCTGGTCTTGTGTCATACAGGCGCTTACAATGAAACGTCTGCGAGTTTGAATTTTATCATGGCCATTTCGATAAGTTTCCCAATCATGGCTGTCTGTTCACGAATAAAAACCGGCTCCCGTTTCTTTCAGTATTTCTCAACAGCCGGAAAACGGACAATGCCAATATATCTTTTACACGGGCCGATCGCGACAATAGTCAGAATGTCGTTACTGCATATCGGTATAGATAGTTTACCGGTACATTTTATAACCGGAATGGCGGTCGCCTGGTTTTTACCTGTCTACACGTGGAAACTGGCAAGCCGGTGGAAATATTCGGATTTCCTGTTTTATCCGTTGAAGTATCTGAAACCGAAATAATCAGGCAAGTAAAGGGTACACAATTTCAGTGCAACGTATAAATCCGGTCACAAGCCTGACAATGCGGCCTCTACCGGTGTTTCCAAAAATAATAAATCAGTCCCCAAAGATGTTCCCGGGTAATCCGGGAAAACAGTCTGTGCGAAGAAATCCGCTGATAGGCATGATAGATCGATATCTGTGGAAGATAATAGACCGCATACCCGGCTTGCTTCATCCGCAAACAAAAATCGGCGTCTTCGGGGCCGTAGAAAATATGTTCATCCAGCAGCCCGACCTTTGCCTGCGCTTCCCGGCGTATCAACTGGCAGGCGCCAATGACATAATCCACTTCGAAAGGGTTTTCCTGATTCGTATCGTATGCCTGGAGGCATCGGGAAGGGGCAAGGCGGTTGCCGCTTAGCTTTCGGAGGATAATATGTACGGCGGCTTTCCATTTGCCACGCAGGGACGGGAATTTCCGGCAACTGTCCTGCACCTGCCCGTCCTGTCCGTACATTTTGCAGCCGCAAAGTCCGGCGTCGGGCGTTTCATCCATGAATTTCAGCAAGGCGTGCAGTGCAGGTTCCGTTATTTCGGTGTCGCTATCCAGAAACCAGATGTATTTTCCGGAAGCAAGAGACAGTCCCCGGTTTCGGGCGACAGAGATACCGGCATTTTTCCGGTTTTCGACAACCCGTACGGTGGGATAGCGCTGCCTGATCCGGGCCGGAGTTCCGTCGGTCGAAGCGTTGTCCACATAGATAATTTCCATTTGAGGATCACCATATAAAAAAGCCAGTGAATCCAGATTCTTTTCCAGGAAATGCCACGAATTATATCCGATAATGACGACCGATAATTGCATAAGAGAGATTCTAAACGGCGAACGGTTATTTTTTACTGCGTGTTAATTTGTTTTTCAGCGCTTTCAGCGCTTTCCAAAATTCGGAAAAAGAAGAAAACCGTCCCATTTGCATCCTGATAAATTCCGGTCGCAAAAAGAATTTGAGATTATAGCGGAAAAGCAGACGCTCCATTTCCCTGTTTGTTAAGCCGGGATAGGAAAGAATGGAATGGTGCTGCACGTCCGTAGGGACATACTCGCCTCCAATAATCCAGTGATTCTGTTTGGCCAGGTCATAAAATTCGGTGCCGGGAAACGGCGCCACAATATTAATCATCACCTGGTCGGCTTTCAGGCGGATAGCCGTATCCAGCGTGTCTTTAACCGTATCCCTGGTTTCCAGCGGGCTGGTGCCGATCAGTATGTTCAGTTTTACAGGCACCCGGTACCTGTTTAAATACGCGAT
>JAIRLL010000064.1 GCA_031259505.1 Tannerella sp. | reverse complement strand
CCGTTATCACTCCCTGCCCCGACGGTCATGCAAAAAGATAAACAGGAAAGGAACAGTATATGAAAAAATGGATATCTCTCTGTATATGCGCGATGGCAGTCTGGAGTTGCGAAGACCTCCGGCCGCCGCAGAATCAGCCCCATACGGTTGAGGCCGAAATTACGGGAATTACCGAAACGTCTGCTGCCTGCTCCATTTCGATAGAGCCTTTGGGCGCTACGCGGAAAGCGGGAATTGTATACGGTACGGACTCGCTGTTGCAGACAAACCTGTCGGAAGCCGGCGCGGCGAATGTATCGGGGAACGGCGCCGGCGTTACGCTTGTCGGCCTCAACGATGCCACGCGCTACTACATTAAGGCATACGCAGCGGACAAATCGGATAATCGCGTCTATGGCAGTGTGCGGGCTTTTACCACACTAAAGAATATAACGCTGAGTCTGTCTGCCCTTTCGATAGAGGCTGCACCGACGGCCGGCTCCTGCAAACTGACGGTTACAAGCAACGACTCGTGGACGATCGTCTCGAATCAGTCCTGGTGTACCGTGCAGCCAGCCTCCGGAACGGGCGACAGGGAAATCACCGTTGCCGTGGCGGAAAACGCCACGATCACCGGTCGCACGGCCGTCCTCACCGTGACGGCAGGAAAAACATCGAAACAAGTCACCGTGCAGCAGGCGGGGAAAAATATAACGCTGACGACGGACGTTTCCCTGATAGAAGCCGGGATGCCGTCCGGCACATACAAACTGACGGTATCATGCAACGATTCGTGGACGATCGTTTCGGATCAGACGTGGTGCAGCGTATATCCGTCCTCCGGAACGGGCAACGGAATGATAACCGTCACCATAGCGGAAAACACGACGATTGACGACCGCACGGCCACCCTGACCGTAACGGCCGGCAATACCTCGAGACAGGTAAGCGTACAGCAAAAAGGGGAAGTCCTGACTGAATTTGGCTATGGCATCGCCGCCTCGGAAAACTTTGGCGGGGGAGACGGTTCGCAATACTCCCCCTACCTGATTACCGACGCCCGGCATTTGAAAAAATTAGTGGAAGACAGCAGATACAACAGTTACTCCGGCGTCTGTTTCAGGCTTGCGACAGATATTCAGGTGACGGCTGCCGAATGGATACCGATAGGGAGCGGTTATGGCTTCGGGGGCGTTTTCGACGGCGGCGGACACGCCATCAGCGGCACGCTGAAATCGGGAAACTATTCCACCTTCGGCTTCTTTGGCAATCTGCGCGGGGCAACCGTTTCCAATCTAACCATATCGGCTGCGGTCAGAAATGAATGTGCTTCAACGGAAGGGAACGTTTATACCGGCGCTTTGGCTGGAGATGTTGGGGAAAACAGTGCAATTCTGAACTGTAACGTATCCGGGCAGGTGAAAGGAGGGCGTTCTGTACATAGTGATGATGGAAGATCTTCTACCGGCGGAGTGGCAGGGGAGATTTGGGGTTCCGAAGAAACTCCGGTGACTGTCTCAAACTGTATGGTATCCGAATCCGTCACCGGCGGAGAGGCGACAAATCTATCCTATACCGGGGGGATTGCAGGAGAGGCATATAATGTTGAAATAACGAGTTGTACAGTATTCAACTTAGTCACAGGAGTAACCGGATTTGGTGTCAATCCTACCGGAGGGATAGTCGGACGTCTTGGGGAAAATAATATCGTTCGCGGTTGCAATGTGTCCGGGCCGGTGAGAGGAGGACGTTCTACGGGAGGTGATTCCCATACAGGCGGAATAGTAGGGTGGATTTATGGAACGGGAAACACTCATGTGGTTATTTCAAACTGTACGGTCTCCGGATCCATCACCGGCGGGGATGCAGCAGATGAAACCAGTACGGGTGGAATTGTGGGCAGTGGTGACGCCGAAATAACGAATTGTACGGTCTCCGGATCCATCACCGGCGCAGATGCGACAGGTCACTCCTATACGGGTGGAATTGCAGGACTCGCCGGGAGTGAGATAATGGATTGTACTGTATCCAAATCGGTCACAGGAGGAGCCGGAGGAATAGGAGGAATAGTAGGTTATATCGGTCATACCGGCGGTCTGGCAGGATTCAATTCAAGGGAAATACATACCAGCCTGAATACCGGAAATGTGACCGCATCATCCGGCTATGTCGGCGGGTTGGTTGGAGTTAATCCCGGCTACGTGTATTCCTGCTGCACCAACAGGGGGAATGTCAACGGCCAGCCGGCAAACGACGAGAATCAGATTAGCTTAGGCAACGCCGTCACTCCCTGCCCCAACGGTCATGCAAAACGATGATGAACAGAAAAATAACAGATAATGAGATTTTCGGAAACAGATAATTATATTGTGTGTTCAAGTCCGGCAAAAGCAAGAATTGGGCTAAAGCCCGGCGCCGCGGCGGGGATTTGCTGTGGCGGACAGACTTTAGCTTCCACTTTGGCCTCTCTGCCGGAGATATCTCCGGGGACTTTGAGGATTTTGGAGACTTTCCCGAGCGCCCGGGCGTGTTCCGTAAGAGCGAATCCGGACAACTGCACCGGGCTTTAGCCCAATTCTTATTCTTGCCGTCGGTTTTAACCGACGGAGAAAGAAGGAGAAAGAAGGAGAAAGAGGGGGAAAAAGAAAGAGAAATGAGAAAGGAAGAAAAGAAATGTATAATATTAAAAACCAATAATTGAGAAAGATATGAAAAAGAATTGTTTGATTATGTTAGTCGTGCTTGGATGCTGCGTACCGGGCGTCCGGGCACAGGAAGGTTCGGTCAGCAAGCCGATCCGGTTTCGTTTACCGGTAGAGACCTACGTCCGCAATTATGTGGAGCCGCGTCTGGCCACGTGGATGAAATGGGACAGGTATGAAGAATCCAGCGCCCAGTACAGGGAGCGGGTGTCGGACGAGAATAAAAAACGCAAAATCGGCGAATGGGAACAGGAAGCGCTGGCCGTATACAAGAAGAAATATGCGGAAACGGTCGAATGGCGACAGTTTCGGATCGACGGCGCCTACGATCCGGATAATGAAACGATGCTGATTCACTCGGATCAGTTCGGCAAATTTACCGTAAACGTACCTCGCGGCGCTGCGGCGCGGCTCTTTGTGGAGCAGTTCGATTCGCTGCGGGTGTCCGATCCCGATTTTTATTTTTCGGGCAACACCGTCGGTCTGGACAGGCTGACCTATATCCTTCCCTCCACGGGACAGCAGTTCGTGTACGACAGCAGGGAACAGCACCCGTATACCGACATGAACATTGCCTACGAACAGGGGCCGGTGGATATTTCGCTCGACGACGTGGTGCGTCCCTCGCAGACCATCGCCAAAAACACCGTCGTGCTGGGCGCGTCGGATGTGGACGCCCGCATCCCCCGGACCGGCGTCATCCACGACGACCTCTACGTGGCGATCATCGGCAACGAGAACTATTTCTACGAATCCCGCACCCGTTTCTCGGCCAACGACGCACGGATCTTTCATGAATACTGCCGGCAGACGCTGGGCGTTCCGGCAGCCAACATCTTCATGAAGGAAGACGCCACGTATGGCGACATGCTGAAAGCCATTCAGTTCCTGCGCAATGCCGCCACGGCCAAAAAGGGCAATATCCGGGTGATGTTCTACTATTCGGGGCACGGCATGTCGGATCTGAAGGACAACAGCATGTACCTGATACCGGTGGACGGAAGCTCGCTCACGCTGCAGGCGGCGCTCAAGGGCGAACAGTTGTAAAAGGAACTGTCGGACATGAAAACCCTGTCGGCCACCGTCTTTCTCGACGCCTGTTTCAGCGGCAAAAGCAGTGAAGGCGCGCTGGCGGCGCTGATGGACGGCGCCGGCATCGAAATCACGCCCCGCGAAGAATCGCTCTACGGCAACCTGGTCGTGTTCAGCGCCACCTCGGAGTCCGAGATCGCCTATCCCTTCGAAGAAAAGCAACATCGCATGTTCACCTATTTTCTCCTGAAGAAACTGCAGGAGACCGAAGGAAATGTAACGTATTTCGACCTGGCCGGTTATGTGATCGACAATGTCAAATCCCACGCATTCGACATCAACCGGAAGACGCAGACGCCGAAAGTGCAGACCTCCCACGATATTACGGACAGTTGGAAAACATGGAAATTAATCAAACGCTGATGAAAACGCAAATAATCCTGACCGGATGGTGGATACTCTGCGGCATTTGCACCGTAGCGACGGGACAGACCCGTGCCGACTTCAGGCAGCAGTTTGAAGCATTTCAGTCCCGGACGCAAACGCAGTTCTACCATTTCCGCGACTCCGTCAACCGCGAATACGCCCGGTATCTTTCGCAGCGCTGGGAAGCCTTCGACGTCCGTTCGCCCCAACCGGCGCCCGAGAAACCGGAACCGGCGGAAGCGCCGCGCTATGTGCCGGGCACGGACAACCCGCCTGCCGCGCTGCCGGTCGACAGCGTGATCGCGCTCCCCTACCGGACGATGGAAGCCTATCCTTCTCCCGTCGCTCCGTCGGAGGGCGCCGCATCGGCGTCCCTGCGGCTGGAATACTTCGGCGTGCCGGTGGAAGTCAGCCGTTTCGACGGTTTCAACATACGCCTTTCTTCCATCGACGAAACGCAGGTGGCCGACTGCTGGCTTCATCTCTCGCAAGCGCCCTGCCACGCCTTTGTCGGCGAACTGCTGGCGCTGAAAAACGAAATGTTCCTGAACGACTGGGCGCTTTACCTGTTGCTGTCCCAAATAGCAGACCATTATTTTCAGCCGTCCCTGACGAACGAAAAGACGGTGTTTGTCGTCTTCATGCTCAACCAGATCGGATACCGCGCCAAAGTCGGACGGATGGAAAAGACGCTGGTTTCCCTGATTGCTTTCCCCACGCTGCTGTATGGAATACACTACGTCGCTTTTCCGGACGGAAACTATTACGTGTTCGGGCCGGACAGGCCGTCGATGACGAAAACCTGGTCGTATGCGCTGAATTATGGTCCGGCGGAAACGTACCTGAGTCTGGCGGTAACAAAACCCTTCCGCCTGTCGGCAAACACGGTGCAGAAAACGTTTATCTTTGAAAACAAAACCTGTACGGTGGAATACAGTCCGAACCTGATCGACCTTTACCGCACCTGTCCGCAGACCGAATTGCAGGTTTATGCCAACAGCGCTCTGTCGGGCGCGGCGCGGCGAAGCCTCGAGAAGGCACTCCTGCCCCGCTTGCAGGGAAAGAACGCCGGCGAATCGGTCGGCCTGCTGCTTTCCTTCGTGCAGTCCGCCTTTGCCTACAAAAACGACTGGGCGCAGTTCGGGTACGAGAAATACTTTTTCGTCGAGGAATCGCTTCATTATCCCTATTCCGACTGCGAAGACCGGGCGGTGCTGTTCGCACAGTTAGTCAGGTGTTTTGTCGGGCTGGACGTCGTGCTGCTGGACTATGCCGACCACGTGTCGACGGCCGTAAGGCTGAACGAAGAGGTTGCGGGCGATTATGTATATATAGATAATGTGCGCTACGTGGTATGCGACCCCACCTATATCGGCGCACCCGTCGGGCGTGCCATGAAGGAATGTAAAAACAAAAAGGCGCGCATACTGGCATTGAATTGACGTCGTCAAAAAAAAAAACCTGCCGGCTGTCACAAACGGAGCAGCCGGCAGATAATAGAATATATTTTATTAATAACTCAAATAACTGAATCGTATGAAAAAAAATTATGTATCTCTCGTATTAATGACAGCGATTGCATTGACATCCTGCGACACGTTTAAGAAAACGTCATCCACGTCGAACGGTGGTCCGGCTCCGGTGAGCAGTATCTCCCGGAAAGAAGTATTGAAACAGGCAAAGAAAGACGCGAAAAAGTACCGTAAGGAAGGTTTCCGCACATTTATTGGCGGCCTTCCGCTGGAACGGCAAATCGAAGGCGCCTGGCTGAAGACCATCGAAGTGGACGACAGGGGGCTGAACGAGTATATCGTGGCCAACGCCCGCGTGATCGGCGGCAACACAAGCGGAGCCAAGATGCAGGCCCTTCATCAGGCGAAAGTGGAAATGGCCGGCCTGATCAGTACCAGCGTCGCCGCGCTGATCGAAAGCAGTACGGCCAACAGCGAACTGTCGCAGCAGGAAGCCGTTTCGCTCAACAAAGCCCTGCAAGCCAGCAAGGAATTGATTACGGCGGATTTCGGGCGGGTGTCGGTCGAGATAGAAATCTACCGCGAACTGTCCAACCGCAATGTGGAAGTGATTACCTGCCTTGCCTACAGCTCGCGCCAGGCGTTCGAAATAGCCAAAAAGAACATGGTGCAGAAGATGGAAGACGGCACGGAGGCGCTGCATAAGAAATTGGACAGTCTGATGGGGCTGGACAAGTTCGCGCCGCAGACGAACACGAATCTCAAAATAGAAGACGAATAATCCCTGCTTAAAGACGTTGTTTATATGCCATATCTCGGACGGACGCTTGCCGGTTTTATTGTATGCGTGCACCTCCTGTGCGGAGCGGGACTTTATGCCCAGACGGTAACGGTACGGGCAACCGGCTCCTGGGATATGGCAAAAACAACGATCGAGAAAGTGAAACTGCTGGCGCTGGAAAACGCCAAGGAGAATGCGCTCCGGAAGGCCGGCGTCCCGGAGGAGTTTATTGTGGTGAACACGGCTGCCGTCACTGACCGGGTGTCAAGCTTCGTGAGCCACAGCAACTCCGAACTGCTGGGCGAGATAGTCGGTTACGACCTGCTGCACGAACAGGTCCGGCAGGAAGGGACCGTCTTCTTCTACACGGTGGAGATCGAGGCGAAAGTAAAAACGGGCAGGGTCAGGCGCGACCTTGAGTTCGACGTCCTGATCGAAGGCATACAGACGTCGGCATACCGTAATGGCGATCTGTTTTCCTTTTCCCTCAAACCCTACAAAGATTGCTACGTACACGTTTTCTGGCTCGACGAGACGGGTTCGGGCGCGCCGGTCTATCCGAATCAGGCGGAGGCGCCGGAACGGTTGCAGCCGGGAACAGTCTATTCCTTCCCCCGCACCCAGAGCTACAAAGTGCGCAAGGAAGTGAAGGACGAACCGGTGGAAATCATCTCGCTGATCTTTGTCTTCACACGCAAAAACATTCCCTACACAAGCGCCTGCTCTTTGGACAACATCCAGAAATGGGTCATGACTGTCCCCTCCTACGAGCGGTTAGTGAAATATAACTCCATCGTGGTCACGGAATAGTTTTAGTCTGCAAAGTCAAAATCAACGCAGTCAAACGCACCCTAATGAAAAACTGCATTTCGGTCTGTATATATATCTTAATACAGACAGAAGAAGCAGTCTTAAAAGTTAAATAATCCTGTATTAGCATTTTTTTATATCCCAAAAGCATGTTGTATAACATAAACGTCGTATATTTGCACTGTGTTTTTCATGGTATTAGATTTAAGGTTAACAATGAAGATTGTAGGTTGTCGTGAGACAACCTCTTCTTTTTTATAGACTTACCTGATTTCAGCGTGAAAAACGTTTCCTTTTCTTCTTTCTCGAATCCTTTGATTTTTACGATGTCTTATTCCTGATATACAGCATCTTCACAGCGAAGCGCGGTGAAAAAACAGGTAGAAGAACAAAAGCTGGTATTCGATGGAATTTTTCCAGTAGACGCTGTTATGCGCACCCGGACGGCTTAAATAATCGTGCGGAATATGTTTTTCAAGCAGTTTGTCGTGCAACGTTTCGTTTACTTCGTAGAAAAAATCGTCCGTACCGCAGTCGAAAATGATGGCCGGTGCGTCGGATTGAATTTTATCAAGCTGATTTATAACCGTATGTTCATTCCATCGCGTCCTGTTATCGCCGTATTGTCCCAGCGCTTTGCTCATTTCCCAGTTGTCGGGAAAGGGACGGATATCGACGCCGCCGCTTGTCGAACCGCATGCACCAAACAGATCCGCATGGCGAAAACCCAGCCACAATCCGCCGTGTCCGCCCATGCTCAGACCTGTCACGGCGCGCCCCGCCTTGTCGGCAATCGTCTTGTAGTGACTGTCAATGTATGGTATTAACTCTCTAATTACGAATGTTTCGTATCGCATCTTCCCGTCGACGGGGCTGTCCCAGTACCAACTGTTTTTTCCGTCCGGGCATACGATGATGATGCCGTAGCGCGTGGCAAGTTCGGGCAGCCCCGGATGAATCCGAATCCACGATTTCGCATTGCCGGCGTATCCGTGCAGAAGATACAGGACGGGAAACGATGCCTCGCGCGCGTAATCCGCAGGCAGAATGATTACATTTTCGACCGGCATATCCATCGACGGACTGTGGACGGATATCGTATCTACCTGCTTTGCCTGCATGTTCAAACAGCAGACAGCGAATAAAAAAATTCCAGTAACAGCGTTTTTTAGTTTCATATATAATTAATGTATGGGTTGAACCGAATAACTCCCTGAAAATTCACGGGACAAAAATAACTGTTTCTCTCGAAAAAACTGTATGCAGGACGATTTTTTCAAGCCCGTTTTCAGGTGAATTTTACAGGAAATAAAAATACGGCAAGAAATAAATCCGATATTTAAGCCTCGGCAATGAAAAAAAAACTATATTTGCACCCTGATAAATTTGGATATAACAAAAGTAATAACATAAACAATAGAGATTAATGCAAAACAAAGGATTGGTAAGTGTCTTTTCCATATTGCTTACGCTTGTTTGTGTCTTCTACCTGTCATTTTCTTTTGTGACGGGAAAATATAGCAGACAGGCCGCCGAATATGCAAATGGAGAC
The DNA here is from genome assembly GCA_031259505.1 of Tannerella sp. Taxonomy (GTDB): domain Bacteria; phylum Bacteroidota; class Bacteroidia; order Bacteroidales; family Tannerellaceae; genus Tannerella. The sequence continues at coordinate 866 of JAIRLL010000064.1, read as the reverse complement.
ACATCGAAAGAAAGTTTTTATTTAGACTCGTTAGCGAGTAAAAAGGTATGGCTGTGGTATACGTTGAAGCAGTGCCGCGAGAAGGAAGTGACTCTGGGTCTTGACCTGAAAGGCGGGATGAATGTAATTCTGGAGTTGAACGTAGCCGATGTAATCAGGTCTATTTCAGACCATAATTCCGATGACAATTTTAACAGGGCGCTTGATTTGGCACAAGCGCGGCAAGCAACCAGCCAGAGAAGTTTCATCGATTTGTTTGTTGAAGAATACAAGAAGTTAGACTCCGGAGGACGTCTTTCCCCTATCTTCGGCACGCTCGAATTGAAAGACAAGATCAACTCGCAAACTACGGATGCACATGTGGCAGATGTGCTTCGCGAAGAACTCAAAAGCGCAATTGATAATTCCTTCAACGTCTTGCGTACGCGAATCGACCGTTTCGGCGTGGTATCGCCCAATATCCAGCGGCTGGAAACCGACGGCAGAATTCTGGTGGAATTGCCCGGCGTCAAAGAGCCTGAGCGCGTACGCCGTCTGTTGCAGGGGAGCGCCAACCTTGAATTTTGGGAAACACACGATCTGGGCGTCATTCTGCCCCGGCTGGAAGCCGTCGACCGCATACTGGCCAACTTGCTGAAAGGAACCGAGCTTGCCGCAACAGATTCGACGGGCACGGCAACTTCCGATCTGACAGCCGACGCCGACACGCCTGCCTCCATATCCGAGGCCGATTCGCTGCTGGCCCAGGTGACGGGAGATACGTCGACGGAAGCGGATGACGCCAAACTCTCTGAGGAAGAAAACGCAAAGTTGCACCCGCTGTTTTCCAGACTTCAACTGAACGTGGACGAAATGGGGAGACCTGC
>JAIRLL010000036.1 GCA_031259505.1 Tannerella sp. | reverse complement strand
TGGCCTCCGAAAAGGTCGCCAAACTGGGCAAAAATATCTTCCATCGTCATGCCGCCGCCACCGAATCCCCCCTGCGAGGCTCCGCCCACGCCGGCGTGTCCGAACTGGTCGTAGCGGCTGCGTTTCTGTTCGTCGCTCAGCACGCTGTAAGCTTCCGCCGCTTCCTTAAACTTCTCTTCCGCTGCCTTGTCGCCCGGATTCTTGTCCGGATGATACTGTATGGCCTTTTGCCGGTATGCCTTCTTTATTTCGTCGATCGAAGCATTTTTGCTCACGCCCAGCGCTTCGTAATAATCTCGTTTAGTCATGATTTCTTAATTTCATTCAGAATTTGCCTTTATACGCCTACCACTACTTTGGCATGTCTTATCACTTTGTCGTTTAAGACATATCCCGTTTGTATGCAATCCAGTACCATCCCTTTGCTGTCGTCCGAAGGAGCGGGAATCGTGGCGATGGCTTCGAAGAGTTCCGTGTCGAACGGTTTTCCGACGGCTTCTATCGCCTTGACGCCCTGTTGCGACAGGTATGCTGTGAATTTGTTGTATATTAATTCTATTCCCTGCACGATGGCGGCAATGTCGTCCGTATTCCTGCTGTTGCTTATCGCGCGTTCGAAATCGTCGATAACCGGCAGCAGGTTAGTCAATACGGATTCGCCTCCGCTCCTGATCAGGTCTGCCTTTTCGCGTAATGTCCGTTTACGGTAATTGTCAAATTCCGCCATCAGCCGCAAGTAGGAATCGTTTAATTCCGCATACTTGAGTTCGATGTTTTCTTCTTTTTTTCCGTCTGCCTTTTCGTCTGCTGTCACGACAGGCTCGTCCGCCACATTGTCAGCCGACAATTCCTTTTCCGCCGTATTTGCAGATTCTTCCTGCACTTCTGTCTTCTCTTTTTTTTGAGATACCTGTTTTTTCGCAGATGTATTCGACATGCTTTTATTACTCATATTCAATCAGTTTTTTTTATTCGATTTATTATCACAAGCATAATACCTTGTCCGGGCGTCGTGTCATGCCCTTCGAAGTATAATTCTTTTGTTACTTTATATCAAATATTTTGCCAAGCATTACGAGGGGGCAAAAATATTGCTATCTTTGTCCTCAAATTGAAAATAAGGATACCGTTTTTTTGTCAATTAAAAACAGTTCGTAAAAATGAGAAAAATAATTTCAGCCGCAATTCTGGTAAATGTATTGATAGCCCTCCCGGCGCAGGAAAGCGCGATGCGTTGCCGCCTGGGGTTCAGCTACGAGTTCAGTAACAATAAGAACTGGGGTAAAGACAGGCCTGTCATTATGAAGGTATATCCGGATTCTCCCGCAGAAAGGGCGGGCGTCAGGCAAAATGACATTATCGAGCAAATCAACAGCATGAAAGTGACGGATATTGCGATGGACGACGTCGATTCGCTGCTGACGGCATCCGAAGACAGTCACATCGTGCTGACGGTGCGCAATTTTTCCGACTCGGCAAGAGTGACGCCTCTCACGAAGGAATGCTATTCGAACCGGTCGCTGAACGAAAGCCAACTGGCGACGGCTTTTTCGATGTACAGCGTGGAGGATACGCACGACCGTCTGTTTGTCTGTCCCTTTGTCACTGTGACGACCGAAGAGGCGACCGACTTTTCGCAGTTCAAGACGTTCGACTTCTCCGTCGTGGAAGGCGACAAATCGATTTCGAACATCGAATCCGTCATCAGCGAAACGCTGAAGGCCGTGCTGACAAAAAAAGGCTTAAGCGTCAGTGCGCTGAACCCCGATATTATGATACATACTTATTATGCGTTCAACAGGAATCCCAGTTTCAGGAAAAGCAGGGCAACGGAAGAACAGGCGCCCGTTTTCAGATACGACATTACGCGCGACAAGGTGGTGAAATTTCCCTTCTATTCGTCGTCGACGCCCGAGTCGGAGGCGGAATACGTGCTGCAACTGGGTATTCGTTTTATCGACCGGCGGTTCGTTCCGGGCAGGGTGCTGTGGGAATGCGAGACCAACGAACTGATGAGCGCTCCCTATTCTCTCGAAGAATATGCCGCGATACATATCCCGCTGATGTGCATGCAGTTTCCTTATGTAAAATATAACCGCAACGCCCAGTTTATCCTCTCAAAGAAGGCGTACAACTATACGGGTATCAACTACAACATCTACCGGATCAACGAAGTGATAAGCGTGGATTCCGATTCGCCTGCGGCCAAAGCCGGCATCCTGCCCCGCGACATCATTGAGCGAATCGAGGGTAAGCGAATGGACTACACCGTCCCGGAATTTACCGCCGCCTATCGCCAGTTTATTACGAATACGCTTAAATACAGAGATAAGGACACGAGGTTCACGGATGCAAACGGCTTTGTCGGGCGCATGTTCTGGGATACGTTCAAATATCCCCGGATAGCGAAAGACTTTGAGAAGGACAGCAACATGACGGCGTTTTCCTATCTGTACGCATTCCAGCCGTTTGTCAATCCGACGCGAAGCACGTCCTGCACGTTCGACATCCGCCGCGGCGGCGAACGCATCAGGATCGTGGTGCGTCCGGTCTTCTATTCGGAAAAGACGATTGAACTGAACTGATGCAGGAAAAATATTTGACGTTTTGTGATTTATCCGGAAATCTTTGAACAGAAAACAGGCTTTGACAAAATCAGGACGCTTGTGGGCGAAAAATGCCTGAGCGCGCTGGGAAAAGAGCGCGTGGAGGAAATGGCTTTTTCGGACAGGCAGGACGTCGTGTCGGAGCAGATCGGGCAAACCGACGAATTTGTGCGAATACTTCAAGGGGACAAGGCTTTTCCTTCCGACCACTATATCGATCTCCGCATGGCGCTGAAACGCATCCGGCCGGAGGGTACGTTTCTGGACGAGAAGGAACTGTTTGATCTGAAACATTCATTGCAGACGATTTACGACATTGTCCGTTTTTTTCGTCCGGACGAAAACCGGACGGCCTATCCGGCGCTGACGGCGCTGGCGGGGAATATCCCCGTCTTTCCGCAAGTGATTCAAAGCATCGACGCCGTCCTGGACAGGTACGGCAGAATCAAAGACAGCGCATCCGAGGCGCTGATGCGTATCCGCAGGGAAATCAGCGCGACGGTGGGCGGCATTTCGCGCAGCCTGCAAAGCATCCTGCGCACGGCTCAGGCCGAAGGGTTTGTCGACAGGGATGCTTCGCCTGCGATGCGCGACGGCCGGCTGGTGATTCCCGTCGCGCCTGCGTTCAAGCGCAGGATTCGCGGGATTGTGCACGACGAATCGGCTTCGGGCAAAACGGTATACATCGAACCCGAAGCTGTGGTCGAAGCCAACAACCGCGTCCGCGAACTCGAAAGCGACGAACGGCGCGAAATCGTACGGATTCTGACGGAACAGACCGACCGGATACGCCCCTCGACGCCCGACATTCTGCATTCGTACGCATTTATGGCGACGGTCGATTTCGTGCGCGCCAAGGCGCTGTTTGCAATCGACATACAGGCCATCAAACCCCGTATCGAAGCGCGGCCGCTGATAGACTGGCGCGACGCCGTGCACCCGCTGCTCTACCTGTCGCACAGGAAACAAAACAAGCCGGTCGAGCCGCTGGACATCGTACTGGACGATGAAAACCGGCTGCTGATTATCTCCGGGCCGAACGCCGGCGGCAAGTCGGTGTGCCTGAAAACGGTCGGCCTGCTGCAGTACATGCTGCAGTGCGGAATGATGATACCGGTGCATGAACGGTCGCAAACCGGACTGTTCAAAAAACTGTTTATCGACATCGGCGACGAACAGAGCATCGAAAACGACTTGAGCACATACAGTTCGCACCTGACGAACATGAAGTTCTTCGTCAAACACAGCGACGGAGATACGCTGCTGCTGATCGACGAGTTTGGGGGCGGCACCGAGCCGCTGATTGGCGGCGCCATTGCTGAAGCCCTGCTGGAACGCTTCAACCGCAACCGCAGCTTCGGCGTCATCACCACGCATTATCCCAACCTCAAGCAGTATGCCGAGAAGACGGAAGGCCTCGTCAACGGCGCCATGCTCTACGACCGCCATCTGATGCAGCCTCTTTTCAAGCTCTCCATCGGCAATCCCGGCAGTTCGTTTGCCATCGAAATCGCCCGCAAAACAGGCTTGCCGGAAGAGGTGATTGCCGACGCAGCTGACAGAGCCGGCGCGGGATACATCGAAAAAGACAAGTATCTGCAGGATATTGCACGCGACAAACGCTACTGGGAAAACAAGCGCGAGAGCATCCGCCGTCAGGAAAAGCGGCTGGAAGAGTTGACCGCACGCTACGAACAGGACATCGAAGCTGTCGGCCATCAGCGGCGCGAGATACTGAATGCGGCAAAAGCAGAGGCAAAACAGATTGTCACCGAAGCCAATGCCCGAATCGAACAGACCATCCGCGAAATCAGGGAGGCGCAGGCCGAAAAGGAACGTACAAAATCCGCGCGCAGGGAACTGGACGAGTTCAAAACGTCCGTGCAGGAAGAAGCGCCCGACGCCCCTGCCCGGCAGACGAAGAAAAAACGCAAAAAACCGGTCGCCCAAAAACAAACCGCAAAGCCCGACGGCAAACATCCCGCAACTGACAGCGCGACGCTGGCCGTCCGCGACGCCGTCCGCATCAAAGGGCAGCAGGCCGTCGGCGCCGTGCTCGAACTGGACGACAGGCAGGCAGTGATTGCGTTCGGGATGATAAAGAGCACCGTCAAGATTGCGCAGCTCGAAAAAGTCAGCCCCTCGCAAGTCCGTAAAGATGCCGTCAAAAGCACGACAGCCGGCAGCCGGATGGCCGACAGCATGTACGAGAAAAAACTGCATTTCAAACAGGACATCGACGTGCGCGGCATGAGAGGCAAAGAAGCCCTGCAGGCAGTCGTCTACTTTATCGACGATGCCATACAGACGGCAGCCGGACGGGTGCGTATCCTGCACGGAACGGGCGCCGGCATCCTGCGCGAACTGATACGGAACTATCTGCAATCTACCCCCGGCGTCAGGCGCGTGCAGGACGAAGACGTGCGCTTCGGAGGCGCCGGCATCACGGTCGTGGATCTGGAATAGAAAGATGACGGATACGCCCCGATTCTTCGATTTATATATTTTAAGTAAAAATATTCCATCTAAACTTAACTCCCCGCCCCTTTTCGTCCGGACTTCCTTCGGACTTCCTTCGAAGTGTGTTCGAAGTGTGTTCGAAGCGCGCTTATGTTGATTGACTGTTATACTTCACGCGGTCATGTATTGTGCATTGGAATCGTCAAGAAAATGGAAGTTTAACGCTAATAACTTCAGAACTCCTGACCTGGCGCAGATTCGATTGTCGCATTACAGGGTAGCA
>JAIRLL010000025.1 GCA_031259505.1 Tannerella sp. | reverse complement strand
GGCAACAGACCGTCCTGATTGTAGAAATTATTGCAGTAAATCTTCAAATCATTTTCCGATTTCCAGAAATCAGCGTCGCTGAGACTGGTAATGGGCGCACGTTCCAGAAAATCGTCATTACACGATGACTGCATCAAGGCAAAAACACTCATCCCTGCGATGATGATAAATTTATATTTTTCCATATTCTTACATATTTACAAGTTACTAAATTAAAAGGTAATATTCAAGCCACATGCCCAAGTACGCTGCATCGGATAGATTTGGCCGTCCGAACTGCCGTACGTTAATTCCGGATCTATGCTTTTAATCATGGAAGTAAACGTAGCCAGATTTTCCACATTGACGAAAAGCCGTACTTTCTGGAAGTTGATGTGCTTCAGCAACGAAGCCGGAAAACTGTATCCCAGTTGCACGTTTTTTATGCGCATATAGGCCGCATTCTGCAGGTAACGGGTTTGCGTCTGTTTGTTCTTGTTTACTTCGTCGCTTGCATAAAGTTTTGGCAAATATCCGTCCGGATTGCTCTCGCTCCAGCGGTCGTATTGTATATCGTATGCATTAGAATAATTCATATTGGCCATTATACCCCAAAGTAAATTCGTATCGCTGAGCCAATAGTCACGCTTACCCACGCCCTGCAGAAACAGGACAAAGTCAAAGCCCCGGTATTCGACATTCATGTTTACGCCGAACGAATAACGCGGCGTAGTGTTGCCGATCACTTTCCGGTCGCCGGGGTCATCCAGCGTATTGCTGCCCCAGTCAATCACTCCGTCACCGTTCAGGTCTTTGTAACGGACGTCGCCGCGCGACCACTTGCTGTAGAAAATGCTTTGCGAGGGTGCGGACGCAATTTCCTCGTCCGTCTGAAACAGCCCGACCGTTTCATAACCCCAGATTTCGCCCATTTTCTGACCTTCGTACCAGGTCGTATTCAATCCCTGCGGATTCGGATACTTCATGACCGTGCCCTGATAATCGCTTAATACGGCATTGATGCCATAACTGACCTCACCTTTACGGTCTCTAAAACCAACGGTCAATTCCCAGCCTTCGGTTTTCAGGGCGGTAGAATTGGTTTGCGGCGCCGAAGTCCCCAGCACGGCCGGTAACGACTGCGCCGGGCCTGTATAGTCATCCATAAAGCGCCGGTACCAGTCGAAACTGACATTCAAACGGTTGGACAGGAACGAGAAGTCGGCGCCGAAGTCGAGCGTCGTGGTCGTTATCCAGGTCAAAGACTGATCGATAAGTCCCGGATTGCTGATATACGCTTCCCGTCCGCTGCTGAAAAACCAGTTGCTTGAAGTCGGACTGACGGTGTTCAGCGAAGGATAGAACGGATAGTAGCCCGTAAAACTCTGGTCGCCCAGCGAACTGTACTCCACGCGAAACTTCAGCGAATTGACAACCGGCTCTACCGGCTTCCAGAACGATTCTTTCGACACCACCCAGCCGGCGGAAACGCCTGGATAGAATTTGTAACGCACATCGCTCAGGAAACGCGAAGTGCCGTCATGCCTTCCGTTTAATTCAAGCAAATATTTCTCGCGAAAATTGTAATTGATACGTCCGAAACCGCCCCGGATCGCTAATTGCGAAGCGCTTTCGCCGATGCTGCGCAAAGTCCCGTACGACAATGAAAGCGAGGGAAGTTCATCATAATACAGTTGATTGTTTCCGGCCGAAAACGACACATTATCGTACAGTTCCTGTGTATATCCGACCAGCGCTTTGAAATAATGCTCATTCAACTGCTTTTCATACGAAGTGAAGGCGTTGACGGTATAATGCTGGTTCCGGGCGGTGGAACGGCTAAAAGAACTCGGACTGTTGCCGATAACCGCCCGGCTGCCGTCCGGCATGGTTTGATACACGGTGGCACGATGGCTGGTACTGTTCCGGTATTGCCCATCGAAGGTATAATTGCCCGTGATATCCCAGCCCGCCAGGGGGTGAAAGACAAATTCGCCCGTCAGGATGGCGTTATCATTCGTTGACCTGTCCCGGCCTCCCAACTCTTCTATCCGTATCCACCGGTACTTTTCTCCGGTCGGCAGTATGTATGGCGTCGCAGGCCACATACGTGTCAACAGATTTAAGGGGCTGCCGTCAAATGAATAGTTGGGAGCAACGACCAGCGCCCTGGAAAACGCGCTCCGGAAATTGAAACCGAACCAGTTCGTGATTTCGGACGCGAGATTGGCCCGCACATTGTAGCGCCGGTAGGAATCATCACCGAAATCATTAAACGAACCATCCTTCTGCGTATATCCCAGTCCGGCGTAATAGTTCGACCGGTTGACGCTCCCCGATACGCCGATATTTTGCTGCTGGCTGAACGCAAAATCCTTGAACAGAAGTTTGTAAAAGTCATTATTCGCGTTTCCGTCCCCTTTCCCCCATGCCGCACCGGGATTGGGATTATCGGTAGGGGCTTCATCGGTTATTTTACCCTCCAGATAATCCTTGATTCGTTGCAATCGGTCATCGGAGACATAATGGGCAATCCCTGCATTATCGCTTGCTTCGTTGAAAAAATTCGCCCAGTCTAACGAGTTCATCACCTTGGGCAGATGAATCGGTTGCGCCCAGCCGAAATTGCTGTTATAGGTGATGGCTGGCTTCTGTCCCGCTTTTCCTCGTTTGGTGGTAATCAGGATAACGCCGTACGGGGCGCTCGAACCGTAAATAGCCGCCGAAGCGCCGTCTTTCAATACCGAGATACTTTCCACATCGTTCATGTTGACGGTATTCATATCTCCTCCCTGGATGCCGTCGATCACCACAAGCGGCGCACCGGTAGAGCCGAAGCCCGTGTACCCGCGGATGTTGATGGACGGGGTAGCGTCGGGGCGTCCTCCGTTGGCAGTCGGGGCGATATTCAGGTTGGCCACCTGTCCCTGTAACGCCTGCGAAACAGTTGTTACAGCGCGGTTTTCCAGTACTTCGCCTCTGACCTGCGCCACGGCTCCGGTCAGGTTCACCCTTTTCTGCGTGCCGTAGCCGACTACGACGACTTCATCAAGCGCCTGGCTGTCCTCCAACAGCGTGATTATAAGCGATTTGCCCCCCCCCCGTGCAGATAGTGCACTGACTTCCTGCGTGATATATCCGATAAAGGAGACTTGAAGCACGGCGCTCTCCGCCACCGTCAGCGAGAAATTCCCGTCCACATCGGTCACGGTTCCGTTGCCTGTGCCCTTTTCGAGAATGTTTGCGCCGATGACTGCCTCGCCGTTTACATCGGTCACCGTTCCGGTAATCCGGACTGTGTTCTGTCCGCCGGCGGCAGCGACCGGTGTAT
>JAIRLL010000009.1 GCA_031259505.1 Tannerella sp. | reverse complement strand
AAATCGAAAAATACAGGAACGGTTCCGATCCGGACAATTTCCCGAATACGGACTGGATAGACCTGCTGTTCCAGGGAAGCGGTTTCACGCATAACCACAACGTCAATCTGAATGGCGGAACGGAAGCCACACGTTATGCCGTCTCACTGGCTTATTACAATCAGGAAGGATTGACGAAAAACACGGCTCATGACCGCTATACTGCCCGTATCAACTTAGACAGCCAGGTGACCCCATGGCTGAATTTCGGCATCAATACCAGTCTCTCGCGCAGGGAAATTATACAGCCGACCAATCCCTTTCCCACTGACGGCGGGTTCGGTCAAATTTTCAGGCAGGCGAACCGTATTCCCAATACGTTTGTAAACAAGTATTCCGACGGCACGTGGGGGCGGCATATTGATGGCAATCCCATTGCGTGGATTGAAGCCGGGGGCAATGCAAAATCTGTCTATACACATGCCCTGGGCAGTGTTTTCGGGGAAATCGAAATTATCGACGGCCTTACACTCAAAGGCATTGCCGGGCTGGATTACAATTTCGATGACGGCAAAACCCATATTAAGGAAGTCACTTACGGCGACGGCTCTATTCAGGGGCCCAACAGTGTGGAAGATTACTTAAACCGATGGATGACCGTGACGCTACAAGGCTTGCTGAACTATGAAAAATCATTTGGCGCACACCATGTAAAAGGCTTGCTGGGTGTTTCGCGCGAATCCTATTCCCAGCATCTGACCACAGCCTACCGAAGAAATTTCCCAAGTAACGACTTGACGGAGTTAAACGCCGGTTCAAGCAACGGATGGAGCAATAGCGGCGGCGCCTCACAGTCAAACATAGGCTCTTATTTCGGACGTATCAACTACGATTATGCGGGAAAATATTTGCTTGAATTTAACCTGCGGTATGACGGTTCGTCCAAGTTTGCCCGCGGACGCCGCTGGGGAACGTTTCCCTCGCTTTCTGCCGGATGGCGGCTCTCGGAAGAACGTTTCATGCATGGAATCGAATGGTTGAACAACCTGAAAATACGCGGTTCATGGGGTAAACTGGGAAACCACCGCACAAGCGATTACCTGTATATCGCCAAGATTACGCTGGGGCAAAATTATAATTTTTTCAACAGCGTGGTAGATGGCGCCGCCCAGACCGGTGCAAACAATGCCCTGATGACCTGGGAGACAACCACGGAAACAGATTTGGGAATAGACACCGACATACGCAATGGCCTCCTGACAGCCTCCGTTGATTATTATGACCGTTACACGGACAATATCTTGGCTTCCGTTCCTGTGTCGTACATTTTCGGGCTGGATGCGCCGGTCTCCAATGCCGGAGCGATGCGCAATCGAGGCGTGGAAGTGATGTTGGGACATAATTACAAAGTACAGGAACTAAACTATGGTATCAATGGATATGTCGCGTTCAACAAGAATACGGTAGAAAAATATCCGAATCCGTCCAAAGGGAACACCATCCGGATGGAAGGCTATCCGTGGGATTCGTTTTATGGATATGAATGTATAGGTGTCTTCATGTCCGATGAAGAAGCGGCCAACAGCCCGGTGCACACGGTAAACGTAAAAGCCGGGGATTTAAAATATAAAGACCAGAACGGCGACGGAAAGATAGATATGGACGACCGTGTAGTACTGGGCAACACCATTCCGAATATCACGTATGGATTCAGCGTGAACCTGAAATACAAAGATATCGACTTCCTTGCCAACCTTCAGGGCGCCGCCGACGTATACCGCACTCTTGACAATCAAATCATGTGGCCATTAGTTAATGGCGGGAATGCGCAATACAAACATTTGGATCGTACCATCGTAGAGAACGGGCAGGTAACCAAGGTGGGATCTTATCCGCGCACGCTGGTCTCGCAGACGCAAAACCAGGCCATGAGTTCATTTTTAGTACTGGATGCAAGTTATTTGCGATTGAAGAATCTGCAAATCGGATACGTCCTGCCGAAGAATCTGCTCCACAGCGTGGGCATTACACGGGCACGATTTTATCTGAGCGGACAAAACCTGCTTACCTTCAGCAAATTCCCCAGGGATGCAGATCCGGAAGTAAACAATGGCGGTGGCACATACACTTATCCGCAAATAGCGATTTATACAATAGGATTAGATATAACTTTTTAATGGAAACAGATTATGAGAACGAATATAATAATAACGGGAATAGTTTTGTTTACAGGTTTGCTGTCATGCAGTGACAGTTTTTTGGATGTGGCTCCGGCCGATCAGCTTTCCGATGCCACGTTCTGGCAAAGCGAACAGGATATCACAATGGCGTTGAACGCTTGCTACAGAGGTTGGGAAACAGCGACGAACGTCGTTTTTCTGGATGCCAGTTCCGACAACGGATTCGTACAGTTCGTCATCCAGTATGAACTTCTTGGAAGCGGACGCCTGCTGCCGACTTCCAATGTCGGTCTAGGGGGCACGTCATGGGCGGATGTATACAGTTTTTCCACCAAATGGTTTTCATACGACCGTATCCGCAAATACAATAATTTTCTGGAGAAAGTGGAGTCGATTGAAATAGACGCTTCGTTGAAAGAACGTTACAAGGCAGAAGTTCGGTTTCTGCGGGCATACGACTATTACAATAAAGTAATGTTTTACGGCGACATTCCTTTGGTAGATAAAGTAATTACTTCAGGAGCAGAAGCGGCATTGTCTCGCACGCCAAGAACGGAAGTGGCAGACTTTGTTTTAAAGGAACTGACAGAGGCAGCCAACATCCTTCCGGTACAAAATACCATTGAGTCCGGCGGACACGTCACCAAAGGCGCTGCCCTCGCATTGAAGGCGCGATTTGAACTCTATCTCGGGAAATATGAAGAGGCACAAGCGGATGCGGCCACGGTGATGGCCATGCCATGTTACGAACTGTTCCCGACCTACGAAGAAATGTTTTGGGTATCGGCCGAGTCATCCAACAAAGAGGCGATACTGGATGTACAATACGTGAAAAATGATTACAGACAAATGATACCTCAGATGAACCTGCCCGCCACCGAAGGCGGCTGGTCGACACTGAATGCGCTGTGGCCTTTTATTGAGGCCTTCCAGACGGCAGACGGGAAATACATCGACGAAGCCGGTTCGGGGTATAATCCGGACGAACCGTTTAAAAACCGCGACCCGAGGCTCACACAGATTGTTCTGTGTCCGGGAGAGTTCTACAACGGGCGTTACTACAATCCTTTGGACCTTTTCCTTGACGGTCAGTCCGACCGCCGGAATCTGGACTATCACGAAGAAGCGGCTGCTTCGCACGGCGGTTTGCTCGTAAAGAAGCACATTTTCCCCATGTCGGTGGTTGACGCCAATAATTACGATGGAAACGGCATTGTCATCCGTCTGGCCGAAATGTATATCACTTTTGCGGAGTGTGCCCTGAAGACCGGAAAAGACCAGGATAAGGCGCTGGCGTATATCAATGCTATCCGGAAACGTGCGGGTATGCCGGAAGCGACGGAGTTGACGGAACGGCTGGTTCGCTACGAACGGCGTATTGAACTGGCATTTGAAGGATTGCGTTATTTCGACCTGAAGCGCTGGGATTTGGGACCTACGCTGCTCAACGGTTGGGCGCTGGGTTGCCGGAACGGTACGATGGATTCACAGACCGGAAAGGTGACGTGGGGTGAAGGGCATATCCTTTTGGAAGAACGGATATTTCAGCCGCAACGCAACTATCTGCATCCCATCCCGCAAGCCGAAATGGACAGGAATCCGAACATGACGCAAAATCCGGGGTATTAAAAACACGTTTAACACTGTAATATATATTGTATGAACTTTCGAATGATTCTTTTGCTGTCGGTAGGTTTATCACTGACCTTTCATGCGTTTTCCGAAGAGAAGACGTATGCTGTGCCTTCTTCACACGCGAACGTCAGGCAGCCGTCGCTGTTGCTTAACGGCGTGTGGGAGTTTCAATTTTCGCCTCAAGACCGGTGGACGACAATTCAGGTTCCGGGCGAGGCGGCTATGCAGGGCTATGCCGTCGAACACGACAAGCCGTTCCGTTACCGGAAATCATTTACGCTGCCGTCCGACTACCGCGGAAAGACGGTGATACTGCGTTTCGACGGCGTTTACAGCTACGCCCGCCTGTGGATAAACGGCGTTTATGTGCGCGAACATCACGGCGGTTTCACCCGCTGGGAAACGGACGTGACGCCGTTCGTCAAACCGGGAAAGAAAAACAGAATCGAACTGGAAGTGACCGACCCGCAGTACGATATTTCCTACGCTTCCGGTTACGCTCATCATCCTGTCGGCGGCATTCTGCGCGATGTGACGGTTTTCGCTCTTCCCCAAACGCACGTATACGATTTTCGCGTGGAAACACATCCGGATTCGCCGGAGCGGGATGCCCTTTTGAAGGTCGCTTATTCGTCGGAAGGCAGTGGCGGCGAGATTGAATTTACG
>JAIRLL010000337.1 GCA_031259505.1 Tannerella sp. | reverse complement strand
GGCTTTTTCCGGCATTCCGGCCGGAAAGAGGCGACGTCCGGCGAAAAAGGCCGGCGTCGGCTTTGGTCAGGACGCGCCTGTGGCTGTTTTGCGGAACGGCTGTGACGGACAGCGCCGCGCCGCCGTCCGGTCTCCGGATAGCGGCGGCGATGACGGTCGCAGCCGGATGCGCGTCGGACGGAGCGATGGCAAAATGTGCGCCGTCTTTAGCTAAATATCTTATATAGAGGGATTTGCCCCCCCCCGTATGAATTTCGGGATTCGGGGAGCGGAGGTCTTCCTTTGCAGGACGGGATATATGCTGTTTGTTCTTTGCATTACACGTTGAATCTGATCGGAGGCAAAGGTATGCAAAAGAAATAATATATTGGGTAAAAAATATTTTTTTTGATGGACCCGTCTTTGCGGGGGGTAGGATGTAGGGGCAAGGCTTGCCCCTACATCCTTCACAAAATTATGCCGGATACAGTATAATTCCTACCTTTGCCCCCGAAACATAATTTTGATATTCATGCGGATTGATATTTTGACTATTCTGCCCGAGATGATCGAAGGATGCCTGAACTGCTCCATCCTCCGGCGGGCGCAGGACAGGGGTTTAGTCGGCATACACCTTCACAACCTGCGCGACTACGCAACGAACAGATGGCGTCGTGTAGACGACTATCCTTTTGGCGGAGAGGCGGGAATGGTGATGCAGATCGAACCTGTAGACCGTGCTGTCGCGGCATTGAAGGCCGAACGCGACTACGACGAAGTGATATACACCTCGCCGGACGGTGAGATGTTCGACCAGCCCGCCGCCAATCGTCTCTCGATGCTCGACAACCTGATTATCCTCTGCGGACACTACAAAGGCATCGACTACCGTATCCGCGAACACCTGATTACGCGCGAGATTTCCATCGGCGACTACGTGCTGACGGGCGGAGAACTTGCCGCCGCCGTGATTGCCGACGCGGTCGTGCGGCTGCTTCCCGGAGCTATCGGCGACGAACAGAGCGCCCTCTCCGACTCCTTTCAGGACGGATTGCTGGCGCCGCCCGTCTACACGCGCCCTGCCGACTACAAAGGATGGAAAGTCCCCGAAATCCTGCTTTCAGGACACGAACAGCATATCCGGGAATGGCGACTCCAGCAGGCGCAGGAACGGACAAGGCTATTGCGCCCGCACTTGATGAAAGAAACAATGATCGAATGATTGATTTTTTGATTTTTTGAATTACCTTTGCCCGCCAAAACGAATTGAAAACAGCGATGAACGTGGCAATCATCAAATACAATGCCGGCAATATCCGCTCGGTGGATTATGCGCTGAAACGGCTTAACATCACGCCTGTTATCACGGATAATCCCGAATTGATACAAAAGGCGGACAGAGTGATTTTTCCCGGACAGGGCGAGGCGAGTACGACCATGCAATATTTGCGCGAACGCCATTTGGACATGGTCATCAAAGACCTGAAACAGCCAGTCCTGGGAATTTGCATCGGCATGCAGTTGCTTTGCCGGCGTTCGGAAGAAGGCCGGACAGACTGCCTCGGCATTTTCGACGCCGAAGTGAAACGTTTCATTCCCCGCAGGCACGAAGACAAGATTCCGCACATGGGATGGAATACGCTCACGGACGTGAAAAGCCGGCTGTTCGACGCCTCGACAGACAGGCAGTACGCATATTTCGTACACAGCTACCACGTCCCGGTGACAGGCGATACCGTCGCCACGACGAACTACATCCACCCGTTTGCCTCCGCCATGCACAAGGCGAACTTCTACGCCGTGCAGTTCCATCCCGAAAAAAGCGGCGCGACGGGCGAACGCATTTTATTGAACTTCCTAAACTTATAGCACACGATGATAGCACTCGTTCCGGCAATAGACCTGATAGACGGCAAATGCGTACGACTGACGCAAGGCGATTACAGTTCGAAGAAAATCTACAACGAAGACCCCCTCGAAGTGGCGCTGGCGTTTGAAGACTGCGGAATCGGCCGCCTGCACGTCGTCGACCTCGACGGCGCGCGCGAAGGGCGGATTGTCAATTACCGCATACTGGAAAAGCTGGCGCTGAAAACGTCGCTCACGATTGACTTCGGCGGCGGACTGAAGCACGACAACGACGTCGAAATCGCCTTCGAATCAGGCGCGCAAATGGTGACGGGTGGAAGCGTCGCCGTACGCGAACCGGAAAAATTCATCTCGTGGCTGAAGCGTTATGGAAGCGAAAAAATAATCCTTGGCGCCGACGCCAGAGACGGGAAAATCGCCGTCGACGGCTGGCAAAACACGACGGACAATGCGCTTGTGCCGTTCGTCGAAGCGTATTTCCGCAGGGGCGTCAGGAAGGTTATCTGCACGGACATCGGTCGCGACGGGATGCTTCAGGGCCCCGCAACCGCACTGTACGGCGAAATACGGAATGCGCTGCCGGAAATCTTCCTGACAGCGAGCGGAGGCGTCGGCTGCATCGACGACATTGTGAAACTCGACGAAGCCGGAATCCCCGCCGTCATATTCGGAAAGGCAATTTATGAAGGACGCATTCGGCTGAACGACCTGCTTCGCTTTACCGATACGTCAAAAAACTGAAAACGATGCTGGCAAAAAGAATAATTCCCTGTCTGGACATCAAGGACGGAACAACCGTCAAGGGTATCAACTTCGTGAACTTCCGCGACGCGGGCGACCCCGTGACGCTCGGCGCCGAATACAGCCGGATGGGAGCCGACGAACTCGTATACCTGGATATTACCGCGTCGCACGAAGGGCGCAAGACTTTTACCGAAATGGTGAAAAGAGTGGCGGCGCGCATCAACATTCCCTTTACGGTGGGCGGCGGCATCCGCGAACTGTCCGACGTCGAAACGCTCCTGAATGCCGGTGCGGACAAGGTCTCCGTCAATTCCGCCGCCCTTCGCCGTCCCGAACTGATTGACGGGATTGCGCGCAATTTCGGCAGTCAGGTCTGCGTGGTGGCCATCGACGCCAATGAGGAAGCCGCCGGCTGGATATGCTATCTGAACGGCGGACGCATCCCCGCCGGACGTCAACTGTTCGACTGGGCGGAAGAAGCGGAAAAACGCGGCGCAGGCGAAATCCTTTTCACCAGCATGACGCACGACGGCGTAAAGGAAGGATATGCCAACGAAGCGCTCGCCCGGCTGGCCGAACGACTGCACATACCGGTCATCGCCTCCGGCGGCGCAGGACGCACCGCGCACTTCTACGACGCCTTCACGTTTGGCAAAGCCGATGCCGCACTGGCAGCCAGCGTTTTCCACTTCGGCGAAATCGAAATACCCGCGCTCAAGAGGGAACTCAAATCGAAAGGAATTGATATACGAATCTGAATGTCTGAAAAAAAAACGGAAATGGAAATGGAAATAAATTTGAACTTCAGTAAACTCAACGGACTGATACCTGCCGTCGTTCAGGACGCGCAAACAGGCCGCGTGCTGATGCTGGGCTTTATGAACGAAGAAGCCTGGCGCAAAACAGTCGAAACCGGCAAGGTGACGTTTTTCAGCAGGACAAAGCAGCGCCTATGGACAAAAGGCGAGACAAGCGGGAACTTCCTGCACGCAGTTGAAATACTGGCCGACTGCGACCGCGACACGCTGCTGATAAAAGTCCGTCCCGACGGCCCGGTATGCCACACGGGAACAGACACCTGCTTCGGCGAAACAAACAGCAACGGAATCGCTTTCCTGAACCGTCTGCAGGACGTCATCGAACGCCGCCACCGCGAAATGCCCGAAGGCTCGTACACTACCGCACTTTTCAACAGCGGCGTGAACCGGATGGCGCAAAAAGTGGGCGAAGAAGCCGTCGAAACAGTCATCGAAGCCACTAACGGCTCCGACGAACGCTTCATCTACGAAGCTTCAGACCTGATATACCACCTGATGGTACTGCTCACAAGCAAAGGCTACCGCCTCGACGACCTGGCTTGTGAACTGAAAAAGAGACACAAGTAACACAGCGCGCATGAAAGATGACATATTGCTTCAAATGAACAGCGTAGAGCTTTGCCTGGACGAAAACATCATCCTGCACGACGCATCTCTCACCCTGCACAACGGCGAGTTTGTCTACGTGATCGGGAGAGTAGGATCGGGAAAAAGCAGCCTGCTCAAATCGCTGTACTGCGAAATACCCGTCCGCAAAGGCGAGGCAACGGTGATGGGATACGACCTGCGCAAAATCAAAAAGAGAGAAATACCGTATCTGAGGCGGAAGGTGGGCATCGTCTTTCAGGATTTCCAGTTGCTGACAGACCGGACGGTCAACAAAAACCTCGAATTTGTCCTGCGGGCAACCGGATGGAAGAAAAAGGACGACATCCGTACGCGAATCGCCGAAGCGCTGCTTCAGGCCGGAATACCCAACAAGGGGTATAAAATGCCTCACGAACTGTCGGGCGGCGAACAGCAGCGCGTCGCCATCGCCCGCGCGCTGCTCAACAACCCGAAGCTGATTCTGGCCGACGAGCCTACGGGCAACCTCGATCCCGAAACGAGCGAACAGATCGTCCAACTGCTGCACAACATCTGCAGAGACGGCAAAGCTGTCATCATGTCTACGCACAACTACACCATCGTCGAACGCTTTCCGGCGCGAATCATCAAATGCGAGCAGGGAATACTTAAAGACGTGGACGAACAGCGGATAATATCAAACTCAACTGCAAACTAACATATTGACAAGACACATGAAAATCCTGAAATTTGGCGGAACATCCGTCGGGTCGGCGCAAAGAATGAAAGACGTGGCAAAACTGATTTGCGACGGCAAGCCCAAAATCGTGGTACTCTCGGCCATGTCCGGCACTACCAATACGCTGGTAGAAATATCCGGCTATCTCTACAGAAAAAATCACGACGGCGCAACCGAAGTGACAAACCGCATGGAGCATGCATATCTGGAAACTGTCAGCGAACTGTATACCGGCGCCGTATACGCACAGCAGGCGAAAGAGATTGTCGGGCAGCGCTTCGACTGCATACGCTCGTACATTAAAGACCTGTTCACCGTGTTCGACGAAAAGGAAATCCTTGCGCAGGGCGAACTGCTCTCTACCCACCTGATGCATCTCTTTCTGCACGAACAGGGCGTCAAATCGGTTTTGCTCCCCGCCCTCGATTTCATGCGAACGGACAAAAACGCCGAACCGGACACCGCATACATCAAAACGAACCTCGACAGACTGCTCGAAGAAAACAGAGATGCTGACCTGTATATCACGCAAGGCTTTATATGCCGCAATGCGTATGGCGAAGTCGACAATCTGCAACGCGGCGGAAGCGACTACACCGCCTCGCTTGTGGGCGCTGCCATACGCGCCGACGAAATACAGATATGGACCGACATCGACGGGATGCACAACAACGACCCGCGCGTGGTAGAAAAAACCGCGCCCGTGCGCCAACTCCATTTCGACGAAGCCGCCGAACTGGCTTACTTCGGCGCCAAGATACTGCATCCCACCTGCATCCTTCCCGCCAAACTGGCCAATATCCCCGTGCGACTGCTCAATACCATGCAGCCCGACGCGGCGGGCACTACCATTTCCAACGAAACGGAAAAAGGCAAAATCAAGGCCGTCGCCGCCAAAGACGGCATCACCTCCATCAAAATAAAAAGCGGACGCATGTTGCTCGCCACCGGTTTCATGCGCAAGGTGTTCGAAATATTCGAAAACAACAGGACGCCCATCGACATGGTCACAACCTCCGAAGTCGGCGTCTCGGTTTCGATAGACAACAGCAAGTATCTCGACGAAATCATCAACGAACTGAAAAAGTACGGCACGGTGACGGTCGACAGCGACCTGGTGATCGTCTGCGTAGTTGGCGACCTGCAGTGGGACAACATCGGCTTCGAGGCGCGAATCATCTATGCCCTCAAAGACATCCCCGTACGCATGATTTCCTATGGCGGTAGCAACTACAACGTGTCGCTGCTCATCAGGGCTGCCGACAAGAAAAAAGCCCTGCAGGCCCTTAGCGAACATTTATTCAACGATTAACAAAAAAAATAACTATGCTGAAAGAAAATTTTCCCCTCGAAAAACTCAAAGAGCAGCACACGCCCTGCTATTATTACGACATCGCCCTGCTGCACCGCACGCTCGACGCCCTGCAGACCGAACTCGACCGCTACGGCTACCGCGAGCACTACGCCGTCAAGGCCAATGCCAACCCCCGCATCCTCGCCGAGATTGCCGGCCGGGGTTTCGGGGCAGACTGCGTCAGCGGCGGCGAAATACAGGCCGCCCTCGACGCCGGCTTTCCCCCCTCGACGATTGTCTTCGCGGGAGTAGGAAAAGCCGACTGGGAAATCAGCCTCGGACTCGAACACGACATCGCCTGCTTCAACGTCGAATCGCTCGTCGAACTGCGCGTGATCAACAGCCTGGCTGCCGCCCGTGGAAAGACGGCGCGCATCGCCATCCGCATCAACCCCGACCTGGACGCCCATACGCACGAAAAAATCACAACCGGACGGCGCGAAAACAAATTCGGCATCAACACGGGGCTGCTTCCCGGCGTCTTCGACGAACTGCCCTCCATGCGCAACATACGCTTCGCCGGCATACACTTTCATATCGGCTCGCAAATCACCGACCTGTTCATATTCGGTGATCTGTGTATCCTTGCCAACACCCTGCAGGACGAAATCGAAGCGCGCGGGCTGACCGTCGAAAGCCTGAATTTCGGCGGCGGACTGGGAATAGACTACCATCAGCCGGACAGGCATCCGATACCCGATTTCAAAAACTTCTTCGCCACCTTCAACCAGCTTGTCAGGCAACGCCCCGGACAGCAGATTCATTTCGAACTGGGGCGCGCCGTCGTAGCGCAGTGCGGCACGCTGATCTCCAGAGCGCTTTACATGAAGGAAGGCGAAGTGAAGAAATTCGCCGTCCTCGACGCCGGCTTCACCGACCTGATACGACCCGCCATGTACGGCGCATATCACCGGATAGAAAACATCACGGGCGACGGGCCGACGGACGTCTACGACGTGGTAGGCCCGATCTGCGAATCGTCTGACGTGTTCGGGCAGGACGTCGAACTCAGCGAAGTAAGGCGCGGCGACCTCATAGCGCTGCGCTCGGCCGGCGCTTACGGCGAAGTCATGGCTTCGCAATATAACTGCCGGCCGCTGCCAGGAGCTTGTTTTTTTTAGGCTTCGGGGACAACGGGGACTTTGGGGATAGCGCTAACCTCTCCTCTACTTTGTCAATGCTGCAAGGGGGTATTTACATTGAAGTCCTTCGGACTTACGGA
>JAIRLL010000278.1 GCA_031259505.1 Tannerella sp. | reverse complement strand
ATGCTGTTGTCGGTATTGGTAAAATCTTCCGCTCCCGAAAGCCGTATGGCACAGCGCAGGCGCAACGAGTATACGTAAACGCGCCACAGATTCATGTCGCCCCGGTTGAGCCAGTCGGTCGATGCGGAAATGTTTCCGCCTGCAGCCAGTTCGGTGTTGATTTCGCCCAGTCCGTCGAGCACCTTTTGATAGAGCGGTTTTACCTCTTCCAGACTGGGAAGTACGATTTCGCCGGTCAGCGGAAAGAGACCCACCTCTTCGAAAGGCAGTTTGCCGAACTCGTCGAGTGTCTGAAACAGCACATGCAGCATCACCGCCCGTCCGCAAAGCTCATACGTTTTATAAACCGACGGGTCTGCGGCATTATCAAGTTCTCTTTTGAGCAGCTTATACTGTGTTAACACTTTCAAATACCGCCCGTAACTGCCGTCCACCTGCATCTGGTTGCTTTCATACATATCGTTGTCGGGACGGTGCCCCCAGGTCTGCGCCCAGATTCCGAATGCCGGGTCATGAACAAAGTATCGTCCATATCCGAGTCTCAGAAATTCATTCGCCTCTTCCAGCACGCCGGTAAAAAGCTGTTCTATCGTAACAGAAGTTACTTTGGAAGGGTCCTGGTATTTTTCCGAAAAATCATCCTCGCTGCAACTGTAGCAGACAAACAGGACGGCGCACATCGTAAATATTAATCCTATCTTTTTCATATTGCTTAAAAATTATAATGTTAGAAACTTGCTCTTAAAGAAATGCCCACGCTGCGGGTAGCGGCTGTCGTAGCGCCCAAATCTCCCGAACTTAACCATCTTGTACTTACCGACGCAGCTTCCGCATCGAAGTTTTCCAGATTTTTGAACACGTAAAACAGGTTACGCCCGAATAGCGACACGCTCAGGTTGTTGCAGCCGAACTTCCGGGAGATCTGCCTCGGCAGCAGGTAACTGAGCGACAGTTCGCGGCATTTCATGTATGAATTGTCATACAGGTCATCCACATAGTCGCCGCCGCCGCCCCAGGAATTATACATCGCGTCGTAGTAGTTGCTCGCCGGAACTACCTTCTCAGCTATGGAATATCTGGATCCGTCAGTATCAACAATATCTCCTTTATCGTCGGCTATTACGCCTTTCAACGGCACGCCGTCATAATAGGTGACGCCTCCTGCCGGCGCTTCACCTGCAACGATATTTGCCAGCGTGTGTCCATTACCATCGAAATGGTATGGCACGCCGCCATGTGCCGCATCGCGGTATTGAAGAGATTTTTGGGTGATACCCAGTTTTGTGCCGTAGGTCTGCCACTGGTCGAGCACCAGACCGCCGATACTGAAATCGAACATCACATCGAACGTAAAGTTTTTATACGAGAGCGACGATGCAAAACCGCCTACGCCGGTTGGCAGCAGGTTGCCGGCATACGAATAGTTTTCATCGCCGGTAGCCATGACGTATGCCGCTCCGTCTTTACTAATAACTTTCATTCCGTTCACTTCTTTGCGCCTCCATAGATAAACGTCTCCCATCGGACGTCCGGTATATGAACGGATTTCCATTCCCGAACCCGTATTTCCGAGTCCGCCACCGTTTTTAAGGAAAGGAAGATCATCCGGAAGACTTGTGATTTCATTGCGGTTAGCCGCATAATTGAAGCGCAAATCCCAGCGCCAGTCCTTCGTTTCAACCGGCACCACATTCAGCGTCAACTCCACGCCGGTGTTCTTCAATTCTCCGATATTTCTCCAATATTTACTGATACCGGTCGAAGACGCCACGTCGTATTGCAGCAACTGGTCGACGATCTTGTTGTTGTAGTATGAAATTTCGAAACCCAGACGGTTATTGAAAAACCGGCTTTCCAGCCCGATTTCAAACTCGTATTTCTTTTCGGGTTTCAGATTTTCATTACCGTAGTCACTTGGAATAATCGAGTAATGGTAACCCGCATTGTTATCCTTTTTGTACACCACATTGGCTCTGTAAGCGCCCGGCGTATTACCGACGATACCGTACGAAGCGCGCAGTTTGCCGTAATCATACCACGACAGGTGGTCCTTCAGATGTTCGCTGAAAATATAGCTTGCATTCACCGAAGGGTAGAAAAACGAATTGTTCGGAGCAAGCAGCGTCGAGGTTTTTTCCTGCCGCGCCGTGGCTTCCAGATAAAGCAGTCGGTTGTAGGAGGCGCCGACGGAAGCGAAATAAGCCGTTGTCAGGTAATCCATGTGTTCCATTCCGAACTCGGGATTACTGCCGAGCGAGGCGGCGAGGTTGAACCAGTTGTCCACCGAAAGCCCCTGGCGGGTCTGAAGACGCGTGGCGCGTGAAGTTTCCATCCGTCCCGAAAAGCCGGCATTGGCTGTCAGATTCACCTGTTCGGTGAGGTCTCTGTTCAGCATCAGCATGATATCGCCGTAATAGATCTCGTAGTTCTTATTGATCAAAGCGTATGCGCCTCCCGGATCGGTAGGCGAGATGGAAATGGGCGTACGGGTTGCCTCGTTGTTCTCTATGGAGGTGGCTGTCACGTCGGTCGAAATACGTCCGCGCAGCTTCAGTCCGTGGATAATATCCCATGAGGGCGCAACGCTTGCAATAAGGCGCTGGTTGAGTTCGTACGAGTTATTTGCCAGAATGGGCCAGAGCATATACTTCCTCACTTCGTCAGCCGGAATGTCGTAGATGAATGCTTCGTTCGGAGTCAGCGTATTGCTGTAAGGATTGGCCGCGTTATAGACGACATTCAGATAACCCAGACTCGTCCGTGCATATTTCTCGCGCATCAGTTTGATATCGTCGAAAGCGCCTGTCAGGTTGTAGGTATTCCACATCCATTCGCCTGTCGAAGTACGGTTGTGGATATTGTGCCGGATATAGTTTGCCGTATAGTCAACCCGCACTTTTTCATGAATGTTGATATTGCCGACAAGCGAGAAATTGTGTTTCTGGTTGTCGCTGTTGTACTGGTTCGGCAAGTCGTTGACGAACGTATACGAGAAACGGGTGTTTGCCTTTTCGGAGCCGGATGAAACGGCCACGTTGTAGGTCTGGTTATATCCGGTGCGATAAAGATCGTTCAGCGGATTGTCGCTTACCGCCTGATAGGGGCGCATCTTGCCATCCCAGTACAATACTTCCTTGCTCGGATCGTATTTCGGCCCGAAATAGGCATTGCTGTTCCCCGGTCCCTGGAAAACGCTCAGATAGTTTTGCGGTGCGCTCTGCCCGTAGTTATTCCACGAACGCTGCATAAACCCGTCGTTGGCCAGTTCGAACTCGCCCTGCGAAGTCCGGAGGGTACCGGGTCCGTACTCGGTCTGCATCTTGGGCATGTATGCCACGTAACTTGCAGCAGCCGTAGCGCTGAAGTCTACTTTAATACCCGACTGTGCGGCGCCCTTCTTGCTGGTAACAATAATCACGCCGTTTGCTGCCTCCGAACCGTACAGAGCCGATGCGGCGGCTCCTTTCAGGATGGAAATGCTTTCCACGTCTTCGGGATTGATGTCGACAAGGCCGTTCCCCTCAATCTTGGTTCCCCGCCAGTCGCGCGAGGGCCGGGAAGGCTCGTCGCCCGAACCGATGTTGGCATTACCGTTCCGGACAGGCACGCCGTCCATAATGAGCAAAGGCTGCGTATTCCCGGAAATGGAGCCGATTCCACGCACGGTCATCGACACCGCCGAGGTCTGTCCGCCCGGCGCCGCATTGATACGCACGCCGGCTGCCTTTCCGTAAAGAGCCGTGGCAAAGTTGGGTGTGCCCACCTTGGTCAGTTCTTCCGCCGAAACGGTACTCACGGCATAACCCAGAGCCTTGGACTCTCTGGTAATACCCATCGCGGTCACCACGACTTCTTCCAGCGCCAGAGCGTCTTCGACGAGTGTGACCGTCAAGGTTTGCTGCCCCGTAAAAGTGATTTCCTGCGTGATGTATCCGAGAAATGAAATCCGGATCACATCACCGTTCTTCACTCCGTTGAGGGTGAACCGGCCATCGGCATCGGTAATAACACCGTTGGTCGTCCCTTTTACTAACACGGATGCTCCGGCAACAGGGCCAAATGCATCCACAACCGTACCGGTCACTCTCCCGCTCTGCTGGGAAACATCGGCGTCAGGCCGAGCCGGCGTTACATCCGCCCGCATGTTTCCTGAAAAACACAGCGCGACGGCCATCATAAGGATAATTCCTTTCTTTTCAATTGCTTTTAACATAGATTTTAATTTTAATTAATAACTGTATGAAACTCCAAAGGCCGCCCTGACAGGCAGGACGACCTTCTTTTTTTTTTTAACAAAATAATTTCCCGATATGATTTTGCAGAAAATGTCCCTGCCGGACTGCTTTGAGTCCGCGGCATCCGAACGCCACGTCCGAACGCCACGTCCGGACAGGACAATACACTCCCGTCATAAGCCGGAAGCGTAAATGTATTATGTTGTTTGTTAATTAATGTATACGGGGGGGGGTAAAATGAAGTCACACCCGTTTCTCGCGCCGGTGTGGCCCCGAACGGCAAGACTGTGCTCAATGCATGTCTGAAATGATATATAAGAAATTCATTCATCTGCGCTTACCTTAATAATTTGATTATGCTGTTTTTCATTAAATCCGGATTATTTACGCTGTAAACATGGATATGGTTCACTACTGTTTTTCTTAACGGACAGTAGAGAATAAAAACACATGCTGCGGTTGATTTTGTTATAAAGAGATAATAAATCTCCATTTTCCGTCTTCGAAAACAGGAAATGAAAACCGTTGAACAGGTCAGTTATTCTTATGTATTCAAAATAATCCATTTTATCAGATTCAAATTTCGCTGCAAAGATAATACTCTTTTCTTGATTTCGCTACAGAAAAAAAAATTTTTTTTTTACAACGTGTGCAGACGTACCGGTAGGGCATTGTTTCTGTATTTTAGGGATGCGAATAAATAAACTGTAATGACTGTGGAAAATTTTAAACATGGAGACACGGAGACGGGGTGTCGATGTTCAGGGGAGTTTGCGCCGCAGTGTTTCCCGGTATCATGGCAGCGGCAAAAACCGTGCATACAAAGGCGAGGAGAGTTGCAAGCTTTCTGGCCGGCATTCGATTG
>JAIRLL010000143.1 GCA_031259505.1 Tannerella sp. | reverse complement strand
GGGCGAATCGTGGCGGACGACTTTTCGTTTACCACGCAGACGGATACTTTTTATCTTGATTCCCTGCGTATCGACGCGGGCGATTCGGGGGGCGCGCTGACGGTTTCGTCCGACCTGCTGCACGGCGAAATCAGCGGGAAATACTCGTTTCAGGCGCTTGTGCCGTCTCTGCTGCATACGGGCGAGATTTACCTGCCCGTCCTGTCGCATATTGTGCCTGCCGAACAGGAACAGCGCGAAAACGCATTCCGCTTTTCAATGGAAATCGAAAATACGGAAGCCCTGGCGCGCACCTTTAAACTCCCGTTCAGCATCGTAAAAAAAAGCGTCCTGTCAGGTGAATACGACAATGCGAGCAATCAGGTAAGACTTGACGTATCGTTGCCTGAATATAAAATCGGGCAATCGAATTTCGAAGACGGCAGCCTGCTGTTCATGAGCCGGGACGGCAAACTGGAACTAAACGCGAAAACAGTCCGGATAAACAAAAAACACGTGCGCAACCTGTTCGAGATCTCGTCCGAAGCAATTGACAATAAGATCAGGACGTCATTTTCTCTGACAAACGCGGAAAATGAAACCGTGAATGTCCGCCTTTCGACCTCGACCCAAATCCTGCCAGACACGGGAGAAGACGGCAAAAAGTCGCTGCAGGCGGAGATTCGCTTTCTGCCCGACCGGTTGCTCGTCAAGGATTCGTTCTGGCATCTGGCGCCGTCGTCCGTCACCATTGCGGACGGATATGCAGCCATCCATCACTTCCACATTTCCAGCGGAGACCAGTATCTGCATATCAACGGGAGCATGTCCGGGAAGTCTCCTCAAAACGACATCAAAATCGACCTCAACAAAATAGAACTGAGCCGTATTTTCGACATTATCGACATCCCCGCGCTGCAGTTCGGCGGACAGGCGACCGGCAGTATCAGCCTGAGCAATCTGTACGAAACGCCCAATATCAACACCGAACTCGAAGTGCGGAATTTCTCCTTCAATCAGGCAGTACAGGGCAAACTGAACCTTTTCAGCCAGTGGGACAGCAGCGAAAACGGCATCCTCCTGCTGGGCAGCCTCTACCGCGACAGCGCTACCTGGACGGACATCAGCGGATACATTTATCCCGCCGGCAAAACGGAAAACATCTCGCTCTACTTCGACGCCAAAGAGATAGATATGAGGATGCTTTATCCTTATGTAGATGCATTTGCGAACACAGTCGAAGGGCGCGCGGAAGGCGAACTCCATCTGTACGGCACGTTCTCGGATTTGACGTTCGAAGGCAAAGCGTTTGTAAAAGACGGCCTCATCGGCATAAATATATTGAACACGGCGTATACGTTCAACGATTCCATCGAGATACGTCCGGAGGCCATCACCGGAAAAAACATCACAGTCTTCGACAAAGACGGCAACAAAGGCAGCATAAGTTTCGAGGTGAACCATAAATACCTGCGAAACTTTTCGTTTCACTCCGACATGCAGGTGCAGAACATGCTGCTCTACGATGTTCCCGAACGAATCAATCCGCAGATATACGGCACGGTATACGGAGACGGGAATGCCCGCATCGCATGGGCAAACCAGCTTGTCACTATTGATGCAAATATCCGCAACAGCCCCGGTTCGTTTATGGGTTTCAACTTCATGAACGGCTCGTCTGCCGAAGACTACGATTTTATCCTTTTCAGGGAACCACTCGCGGGCAATGTGCCGTCCGGCGTTGCAACCGCACGCGAAAATACGCCCCACCCCGACAGCGGCGACGAAACGGAACTTAAAATCAACTGCTTCCTGGACGTCACGCCCACGGCCGGCCTGGAACTGGTCATCGACCCCGTGAGCGGTGACAAAATCAGGGGAAACGGCAGCGGAGACATTCAGGTGCAGTATGATTCGAACACCGACCTGTCCATGTTCGGCGGTTTCACCGTACAGAGCGGCAACTACAATTTCAGCCTGCAGCAGGTTTTGCACAAAGACTTTAAAATCCGCGAGGGCAGCCGTATCGACTTTAGCGGCAACCCGCTCGACGCCATACTGAACTTCAACGCGCTGTATTACATGACGGCCAGCGTCGAAGACCTCGACCAGTCGCTCGTCAAGGAGACGCTGCGCACCAGCGTGCCCGTCAATTGCATCCTGAACCTGAACGGACGACTGCAAAGTCCGGCCATTTCGTTCGACCTCGAATTTCCCAATTCGACTAACGAGTTGCAGCGACAAGTCAAGTCGTTCATCGGCACCGAAGACATGATGGCGCGGCAAATCGTTTATCTGCTTGTCCTCAACAAATTCTATACGCCGGACTATTCGCGCAACGACTATCGCGCAAACGAGTTCAGCGTGGTGGCTTCGTCCGCCCTGTCCGCCCAACTGTCAAATGTCCTGAACAGCCTGACGGACAAGGTGCAGATCGGAACAAACATCCGCTCGCGGCAGGACGGCGTGAGCGACACCGAAGTAGAGATGCTCCTCTCCAGCCAGTTGCTCGACAACAGGCTGCTCTTCAACGGTAACTTCGGATACAAAAACAATTTCATCCAGTCCAGCGCCTTTATCGGCGAGTTCGACCTCGAATACAGGCTGACGCCGGGCGGCGAAATCCGCCTGAAAGCCTACAACCACGCCAATGACATGTATCGCTACAACATGAAATCACTTACCCGTCAGGGTGTCGGGTTGATGTACTACAGAGATTTCGACTCGTTCGGCAATATCTTCAGAAGGCGTAAAATCACGGAAACGGAAACAACCGGCAAACCCGTCGCCACAAACGCCGGTAAATGATGCTTCGCCTTAGGAGAATGCCAGATAAATAACATATAAACTACTTAAACACATAGATATGGAGAATACGGGGATTTTTCTCTGTGCCTCAGTGTCTCTCTGTGTAAGATTATCCGGCGTGCAGTATATATTCGGTTTTGCCGGTATTTGTGTGGAGGCAGACCGGAATCGCTTTTATCTGAAAGCCCCCTGTTTTCATAATACCGCAGGTCGCTGACCGGTGGAAAAAGAAAACAACAGAATCATGGCATCAATCCATGTTTTTGCAGAATGGAAACCGTTTCATCCTCCGACAAACCGGTTATGGAAGAAACGGTTTCTATCGACAAACCGTTTTTAAAACCGTTTACCGCGGTATTTTCCTTTTCCTTTTTCCGCCCTTCGGCCAGCCCTTCTTTCCGTCCTTCGGCCAGCCCTTCCATCCTTCCTTCGACCAGCCCTTTTTCCAGTCCTTCCCTTATTCCCTGTTCCTTTCCTTCTCTGATACTTGCACTTCGAACAGACTTTTCGGTGCGGACAACATCCCAGTAACGGTCATAGGCATACAGCTCGGCTTCGGTAAACGCACCCACTTCGCACATCTCTATCGCCTGGCGGATATATTCGTTTTCCATCAGTTCCGGCGCAGGCTCAATATAACGGCTGTCTTCTATTTCCTTTAGAAAACGCAGCCACAGTACCGCCATCTTTTTTTCCGCAACGCTTGACGGCCTGAATTTCGGCAGTTCTATCATCACGAACTCCAGTCCCCTGATTACTTCATTGCTGTTCCTGCAGTTGACCGTCCTGTAATGGTGATAGTATGCCGGCGTCTCACGGTCGAAAACTTCATCGAGGATGCCAAGACCGTATACCGGCTGCAGGAGTTCGTAGTCTTCACTGACGTCAAGCTGCCGGACGTACGCCTTGGAGGCATTGAATACCATCCGGTTTGAAAAGGCGCTGCTCCAGTACATCTGCATTTCGACAATGAACTGACGACCGTAACTGTCTCTGCAGCGAACATCCACAATCGAATTTTTCTTCGCCGGATTGTCGGGAACCTGTTCCCCGGGCAGATATTCAAGACTTTCTATGTACTGATTCTCCGCAAAGGGCATCAGGGCATTGAGAAAACTTTTCAGCAACTCGGGATGTTCCCCGAATATGCGTTTAAACGGCAAATCGTTTTTCGGATCAAGATAGCGTCCCATATTCCTGCTGTTTGCAATTAATGCACAAAGATAACTGTTTTTGTTGCACAAACCAATTTTTTTTGCTCCGGTGGGTGTACACTGCCGGATTGATTTGAATAAAACTGTAATTTGCCCATTCGGGAATTTAAATTCAAAAAATCCATTCCTCCAGCCCTTCAATTTCACTCCATGCTGTAACCTTTTTGAAAATACATCATTTTTTTTTGATACTTTTAATAATTCTATATTATTTCCTTTTGAATCTATTTCTTTTTCCCCCCTTTCAAAAATTAAATTCATGTCCATGCCACTGTTAT
>JAIRLL010000204.1 GCA_031259505.1 Tannerella sp. | reverse complement strand
CGACGAACTGGATGTTGATCTGCTTAACGACGTCCGGCTGTGCGAAGGGACGGTGGAAGACCGGATGGTCAAAAACCAGGTGATTGCCGACGTTCGCAAGATGATCAAACACCTGCCCGACAACCAGCGCGAAGTGCTGGAAATGCGTTATTATCACAACATGAGTTTCAAGGAAATAGCAGATGCGACAGGTGTGAGTATCAACACGGCGCTGGGACGGATGCGTTATGCAATCCTGAACATGCGCCGCATGGCGGAAGAATATAAAATAGAACTTTCCTACGCCTGATTTTTCCGGGAATCATAAATTTCGTAAAAAATGGGGAGATAAGCAATAATTTTCCCAAGGTATCGTTTTTTTTATGTAAGTATAAAAAAGATGCCTATGAAAATTTTTACTCTGTGTATTACAAACGAAAATCTGGACAAAAACCCGGTCATTAAAAAAGCGGCACCGAAACCCCGTATAGAGACGCTGGAGTTTATCCGCCAATTTGCAAGGGTTTACCGGTACGAAGCCGGGCTGAAAGAACCTTTTGGGAGTTATATCCTGAATTAAAGGAGAAAGGAAGAAGAATACGTATCAGTCAATAGCCTTTTCGCTATTGACTGGCACGTATCTTTTTTATTGACTGACCGAATCTTCAAGGCACGCCGGGAAAGCCGAAAAAGAACAAAGCAAAAAAGAGACCTGAACAGAGGTTTTGCTTTCCTTTTTCATTACCTTTGCATCAAATAAAAGCATTAAAACAATGAATCACAGGATTGCACCTTCTTTACTGTCAGCGGACTTCATGAATCTGCAGCGCGACATAGAGATGATTAACGCGAGCGAGGCCGACTGGCTGCATCTGGACATAATGGATGGTGTATTTGTGCCCAACATTTCGTTCGGTTTTTCGGTGTTGAACGCACTGAAAGGCGTACTGACGAAGCCAATGGACGTCCATCTGATGATAGTCGAACCGCAGAAGTTTATCCGCGAAGTGGCTGAAACAGGGGCTTATATGATGAACGTACATTATGAAGCCTGCCTGCATCTGAACCGGACAATTGCAGCAATCAAGGATGCGGGGATGAAAGCCGGCGTGACGCTGAATCCCCATACGCCGGTATCGCTGCTCGAAGATATTATCCATGAGGTGGATATGGTATTGCTGATGTCGGTCAATCCGGGATACGGCGCGCAGAAGTTTATCGAACATTCGGTAGAAAAAACGCGGCAGTTGAAACGGATGATTGCCGGAAAAGGATTGCCGACACTTATTGAAGTCGACGGAGGAGTGAATATGGAAACGGCGAAACGCCTGCTGAGTGCCGGCGCCGACGTGCTGGTGGCGGGAAACTTTGTGTTTAATTCGGCCGATCCCATTGCGACAATCCAAATGCTGAAAGCCTTGTAATGCAATAGAAAAATGCTACTTATGGTTGCAGAGGAACTACAGAGACGACCTTTCTCAAGACCGCTGTTTTTGTGGATAACCGGTATTTTGCTCCAGGTCTTTTTTCCTCTTCAACGTCTGTCGGTATGGCTGTTGCTGCCCGTCCCGATAGCGCTGACGCTATCGTTTTGTTTTTCTCCAAAGAACGCGATTCCACCGTATCATTCCCGCTGGGTGTGGGGTGCACTGTTTTCCTGCATCCTGATTTTCATGTCCATACAGGCAACGGCTTATACCGAACAACACTTGTACGACCATCGCGAGCCAGGCTGGTTGCAGCGACAGGCACAGGTACTGCAAACCCGGATGGTGCACAAACTGGAATATCTCCGGTTGTCGGACGACGAAAAAGCAATACTTGCCACGATTACAGTAAGCTACCGCCGGATGCTGTCTCGCGAAGTAAGTCAGCAGTTTTCCATCATAGGCGTCTCTCATATACTTTCGGTCAGCGGTTTTCATGTCGGAATTTTGTACGGTTTCCTGTCGCTTCTGTTTTCTTTCTTTCCGAAGAACAGCCTGTTCAGATGGATCAAACTCATACTGATACTGCTGTTGCTGTGGACGTTCGCCTTTATCACGGGGTTATGCGTTGCGACGGTACGCGCCACGCTGATGTCGTCCATATATCTATCCGGACAGATTTTTCACCGTTCCTCCGAGCGTTACAACTCGCTGGCCGCGTCGGCATTTATTTTATTGGTTTACAACCCTTTCTATCTTTTCGACATTGGCTTCCAACTCTCCTTCATCGCCGTTTTATTTATTTTCTGGCTTCAGCCGTCGCTGTCGCGGCTGGCAAAAGTGCGCAATCCGCTGCTGGCCGTGCCATGGGATGTGCTGACTATCACTGTGGCGGCACAGATTGGAACCACGTTTCTGTGCGGTGATTATTTCGAGCGATTTTCTACCGTTTTCCTGATGTCGAACCTGTTTTTGTCGCTGCTGGCTACGGCGGCTATTCCGCTGGCGCTGATATGGATGATGTTGCCGGACGGAATCATGCCCTGGCTCGGGATATTGAAATGGGTGATTGAGCAGTTGATGCACTGCTTCGTCATGTTTGTCGAACGGTTCAGCATGGTGCCCGGCGCTGCGCAGGCGCTGCCTTTCGATTTCGTCACGCTGATTTGTTCTTACGCCGCGCTTTGCCTCCTGCTGCTCTATTTCCGATACCGGCAGGCATGGATGCTGAATGCATCGCTTGGATCCGTACTGATGATAACATGCTGGCACCTGTATATGCGATTTACTGCTTTTCAGTAAGATACCGCCAGAATCGGGCAGGCATGTTGCGGCGTTGCAGGCGCGGATTGATTCGTTCCCTGATGGTTATCGACTTAAAATAACCTTTCCAGAGGTCTTGAAAGAGTTTTTCGTCTTCCGCCATCAGCGAAGCATCCAGTTTGCCGCCCGGCAGACGATCATCGTCTGTAAAAGTTATTTCACACGTTTCATGCAGGTTGTAGTAATAGCCATATTTTCGTTTCAGGTCGTATACGACCCATTGCTGGTCGGCAAAACGGTCGGTAAAATGACCGACCGTTAGGGGCAGGGCATTGTATACGGGATACACGGGTGCAAAAAAGATACCGTCCGCCGCTTTCTGAAAACGAACAAACTGCTTGATATACTGCGCTTCGTGCGCTACTTTGCGGGCGAGCCTGTCGGCTTCGAGCACGTCTCTGTCGCCGAAATTCAAGGCAATGGCATGTGCATGGTCGAAGGCTTTGCAGATATAGCGGAACAGGAGTTCGTCGCTGCCGTCTTCTTCCGACAGCCATACATACATGAGCATGTGGAAGCCGTTTTTCCCGAGTTTCTTCAGCAGTCCCGCCCAGACGCGTCCGGCATGTTCGCTGTCTGCGACGACCGTCCGGCAGTTGTCGACGAAAAGCGGCGCGACACTTCCCGTCTTGAGTAGACGGTCTGGAAAAATCTTTCCGCTGTAAGCTTCGAAAACGGCGGAAAGCAGTCCCTCGAATGTTTTGTCGTAGAAGAATACCGTCATTTTCAGTCGGAGAAAAGTATGGAGAGTTGTTGAGCGTCGTGCACCATCTTGCATTTTTTCGGCTCGGTAAGCGCCTTGCGGACGTATTCGGGCGACGTTTCCTGAATGGTGCAGACAGGCAGTTCGCGGCAGGTGATGAAATACCGGGCTTTTTTCATCACTATTCCGATTTTTTTCAACTGTTCGGAGGAGAGTTGTCCGTAACGCCTTGAAGCGACGATGAGTCCGGCAGACTTGACACCGATGCCCGGCACGCGCAGAAGTATGGCATAGTCGCCGGTATTGACGTCTACGGGGAAAAATTCGGGATGCCGCAACGCCCAGGCCAGCTTGGGGTCGATGTCCGTTTCGAGGTCCGGATACCGGTCGTCGGCAAGTTCGTTTGCATCGAAACCATAGAATCGCATCAGCCAGTCGGCCTGATAGAGCCTGTTTTCACGTACCAGAGGCGCCTGTTTGATGGCGGGGAGGCGCGCGTCGGCATTGACGGGGATATATCCCGAATAGTACACGCGCTTCATGCCGGGACGCCGGTAGAGGGCGGACGAGACGCGAAGGATGTCTCTGTCGGTTTCGGGAGTGGCGCCGACAATCATCTGCGTGCTTTGCCCGGCGGGTACGAAACGTGGCGCGTGGCGAAACCTGCGCCGGTCTTCGAGGCTTTGCAGCATGCCCTGCTGAATATGCTGCATAGGGTTGAAAATGGCCTGATAGTTTTTCTCGGGCGCAAGAAGCTTGAGGTTCGATTCGCTTGGTATTTCTATGTTTACGCTCATACGGTCGGCATACAGTCCACCCTCGGCGACGAGTTCGCGGCTGCATCCGGGGATGCTCTTCAGGTGGATGTATCCGTTGAAACGGTGTTGCCGGCGCAGGTCTTTGACGACGCATACCATCCGCTCCATCGTGTAGTCGGGATTGCGGACAATGCCCGAACTGAGGAAAAGTCCTTCGATGTAGTTTCGGCGGTAAAATTCGACCGTCAGTTCGACCAGTTCGCTGACGGAAAAGGTCGTGCGCCGGATGTCATTGCTCCGGCGGTTGATGCAGTAGGCGCAGTCGTAGATGCAATGGTTGGTGAGCATGATTTTGAGCAGCGAGACACATCGCCCGTCGTCCGCAAAACTGTGGCATATGCCCATCCCGCCCACCGCATTGCCGATTCCGCCGGACTGATTCCGCCGTACCGTACCGCTGGAGGCGCACGAGACGTCGTACTTTGCCGACTCGGCCAGGGTTTTGAGTTTATTCAGTATCGCTTCGTTCATTTTCCTGCAAAGAAAAGCTTTTTACGCAAACCGGGAAAACGATATGCGTAAAAATATGACGGTTTCAAAAACTACAGCAGATCTCTTATTATCTTATTTTAGTGTTACAATTATTGTAACTACTCAGGTACTATTCGTAATTTGAATATTAGCCAGACATTTCAAAGCAAAGAAAACATCCTGCTTGTTTTTGAGAGAAG
>JAIRLL010000177.1 GCA_031259505.1 Tannerella sp. | reverse complement strand
TTTCAATTCTTTCTTAATCCCGAACTCAGGTCTATACATTGCAGCCGTTCGGCAAAACAGCCAAAAGCGCTTCCGGGCGAAAGCCGCCGCCGGTCTTTTTCGCCGGACGTCGCCTCTTTCCGGCCAGACTGCCGGAAAAAGCCGGAAAAACACTAAAGAGATAGAAATAAACTCTCAAGAGTTTGAAATGATCTCTAAAGAGTTTTTTTGCTGTATTCGATTGCAAATTTCACATTCAAAAGTATTATGAGATTAATTATCAGCGTCATGAATATTTCAGTAGAAATTCCGGTTCTGTTGGCCGACGGTATTTCAGTCCCTGTTTCCGGCCCGGAAGGCTTTCTGTCCGTCGGCGACGGTGAAAATCCAGTGACAGAATAAAATCAGATACATCAGCCCGGGCATTTGAGAAGAAAAAAACCGTATCCTGAAAATAATGCCTATCTTTGCCCCCCTATGAAAGCAGATAATTTATTGCATACAAAACCCCATTACGAAATCCTCGACGGGCTGCGCGGGGTGGCAGCCATCATGGTGCTTGGATTTCACGTGCTTGAGGCGTATTATGTGACAGACCCCGCCGGCCGTTTCGACCAGTTGCTGAATCATGCATATCTTGCGGTCGACTTCTTTTTCGTGCTGTCCGGATTTGTCATCGGCTATGCCTACGACGATCGCTGGGGAAGCAGGATGAGCGTCGGCAACTTTCTGAAGCGTCGTGTCTTCAGGCTCCATCCGATGGTTGTCTTCGGCACGCTGCTGGGCGTCGTCATGTTCTATTTCGGCGCCTCCGAGGTGTTTCCGCTCATAAGCAGCGTGCCACTGTGGAAGGTGCTGCTGTATGCCGTGCTGGGTCTTTTGATGATTCCCACCCCTCCGTCGGTCGACATCAGAGGATGGCAGGAAATGTATACGCTCGACGCTCCCATCTGGACGCTTGCGTTCGAATATCTGGCAAACGTGTTTTATGCGCTTTTCGTCAGGCGGTTCACGACAGTGGCGCTTGCGACGCTGGTATCGCTTGCCGCCTGCGCCACGCTGTATCTGACGCTCACGCAGGGCGACGTCATCGGAGGCTGGACGCTGGATGCGCATCACATGCCCATCGGATTTACGCGGCTCATGTATCCGTTCTTTGCCGGACTGCTGCTCTACCGTCTGGGGTGGGTACTGCGCACGAACCATGCGTTCCTGTGGAGCAGTCTGCTGCTCGTGGCCGTGCTCGTCATGCCGCGTGCAGGAGGTCCCGAATCGCTGTGGATGAACGGGCTGTACGAAGCGGGAGTCATTCTCGCCGTCTTCCCGATGATTGTAGCCCTGGGAGCCGGAGGGAAGGTGAAGGGACAGTTCGCCTCACGGCTGTGCAAACTGCTGGGCGACATTTCCTATCCCGTCTATCTCGTGAACTATCCGCTTTGCTACGTGCATACGGCCTGGGTGGCGAAGACGGAATGTACGCTTGCCGAGGCAGGCTGGGTGGCGTTTGCCGTCTTTGCGGCTACGCTTGCGCTTGCGTATGCTGCCATGCGATGGTATGACATTCCGGTGAGGAAATGGTTGAAACGGTTTCAGGATTCAAAATTCAAGGTTTAAGATTCAACATTATGAAAAGATGGATATGTTTTGCCGCGATGCTTCTGTGCGGTTGCGCGCTGCCCGCACGGGGACAACAGGAACGCGACACGTCGACGGTGACGTCCGATACCGTGTTTGCGGAAAATTCGGCGGCTACAGACCTGATGCAGCGCGCGTATGACGCGAGCCGGGAGGCGTCGTTCCGGGAGGCGGTGCTGTCCGAACAACTGGAAGCGCACAGCAACAAAGCCCGGCGCCTGGAACTCGAAGAACAGCTCCGGAGCTTCCGCGAAGCCGATTCGATTCGCCATGCCGAGATGCAGATGCAGATCGACTCGCTGAAGCGTCATGCCGTCGGCGCGGCCGTCGTCCTCGGACAGGATACGGTGATGTACATCTATACGAAATTCGGCGCGTTCACACCCGGCGAGCGGGCGGAAGTAACGGCAAAGAAGATATTGCAGACGGCGAAAGTCTTCTCTCTCAAAAACGATTCGCTCGCCGTCATGAATACGGGTTCGACGCACGACGTCGTGTACGGCGAAACCACGCTGGTCAGCATTTCCGACTTCGACGCCCTCTGGGCAGGCAAGCTCCGTAGCGAACTTGCCACGGAGTACCGCGACAGCATCCTCGACGCCATCCGTACCTATAGAAGCATAACGGGCCTCGGCAACATGTTTAAGAGAATCGGGCTGAGCCTGCTCGTCCTGCTGATGCTGTGTGCGGTGATTGCCGGCGTCAATTACGTGTTCATCAAAATCGTCGACCGGAAAGTGACCGAAAAGAAAAGCAGGTACCTGAAGGGTATCCGTTTCCGGAATCT
Source organism: Tannerella sp. (assembly GCA_031259505.1). GTDB lineage: Bacteria > Bacteroidota > Bacteroidia > Bacteroidales > Tannerellaceae > Tannerella. Next base: position 1,522 of record JAIRLL010000177.1, on the reverse strand, counting down.
CGAAATCATTGATTCGGAAAAGCAGAGCCGGGCTGTCCTGTTCGTCTCGAAGATCATGCGATATGCTATCTACGCCGTACTGCTATACCTGGCGCTGCCGCTGCTTTTCAGCATCTTCCCCGTGACGCGGCAACTGGCGCAAACCCTGCTGAACTGGATCCTGGCGCCGGTGACAGGCCTCATGACCGGCTTTGTGAGCTATCTGCCCAAGCTGCTGCAGATCATCGTCATCGTCATCATCATCTACTACCTGATAAAATTCATGCGATACGTCATGCGCGAAATCGAACAGGAACGGGTGACGATACAGGGATTCTATCCCGACTGGGCGAAGGCGACGTTCAACATCATCCGCATCTTCCTCCTCGCCTTTGCCGTGGTGCTGATATTTCCGCTGCTGCCCAATTCCGATTCGAAGATATTTCAGGGCGTGTCGATGTTTCTCGGTCTCGTCGTCTCGCTGGGTTCCACGTCCATAGTGGGCAACCTTGTGGCCGGACTGGTCATTACCTACATGCGTCCGTTCAAGATAGGCGACCGCATCAGGGTGGGCGACGTGTTTGGCGACATCATCGAGAAAAGCCCGTTCGTAATCCGCGTGAAGACCATCAAGAAGGAAATCATCACGGTGCCCAATCTGACAATTCTGTCGTCCAACGTGATCAACTACAGCACATCGGCGCTCGACGAAGGCGTCATCCTTCATACCGAAATTACGATGGGATACGAGGTGCCGCAGCAGAAAGTCTACGCACTGCTGATAACGGCTGCGCTCAAGACGACGCACATCATGGCCGAACCGGCGCCGTTCGTCCTCTCGCTCGGACTGGGAGACAATTCGGCCTCGTACCAGATAAACGCCTACACGCGACGCCCCGAACTGCAGGCGCTGATCTATTCCGAACTGCATCAGAACATCATCGACGTCTTTCACGAAGCAGACATTGAAATGATCATCCCGCACTACCGCGCCGTCCGCGACGGTAACAGGTCGACGATACCGCAGCCTTAGAAGAAGCCCGACGAAGTGACAGTTTGATACGGTGACCGGTTTCTCATCGGGGTGTAAAAAAAGGATTTTTGCCTGCCCGGTTGAAAAAAGCAAAACATGTTATACAATATATTTTGCAATGTGTCTCTGTTTATAAGTTATTGATAATTATTTTTCTTACCTTTTTGTTAAAACGGAAAACACACGCAGGTTACATGTTTTTTTGCAGAAAAAATTGCCGATATAAAAAAAGGGTTTACCTCGCGCCCCGAAACTGGAAAACAAAACGAATGAATAACAGATACACTGTCATAACCGGACGTCCGGCAAATCACAGAACCGGAAACACGTTTGATGCCCCCTGTTTGCCCTCGTGTAAACATATCTTAACACGGGGGGGGCAAATCACTGTATTGCAGTTATTTAGCCGCATACATCCCGAATGGAGGCGCTGCGCGGACAGCGAGGCCTCCGAGAGTAACAGCCTGCCGTCGCTTCCCTGCGACGGCAGGCGTGTCCGTATACGCCGAC
>JAIRLL010000294.1 GCA_031259505.1 Tannerella sp. | reverse complement strand
CGGCGCTCATTATCACCTTCGTCTATTTCATCAGAAAAAAGGCGGACATAAGAGAAACCGTTTCCGCCGTAAATTTCGAAATACTGCGAACATTCGACAAAGCCGGATTGAACTTTGCTTTCCCGACACAAACCGTCATTCTGGAAAAAAACAGTGAACAGTCTGAAAAATGAAGTCATTTGCATAATATGAACATTAAACTGTCAAAAAAAAACACTCAATATATTTTTTTTTGAACGAATTATGTTTCTTTTCTAACATAATATGCTTACCTTTGCAGCGTCAAATGTATAGCTTTATACATAAGCAAAAAAGTATCATTCAATTATAGTAAACATGGAGAATTTATTTAGCGACATTAAAAGCAAGTTCGAAGCCTTCGAGAAAGACGCCACATTGCAGATTGAGAAATCGAACAAAGCGGCAGGCACACGTGCCCGTAAAGCTTCGCTGGATTTGGAGAAGCAACTGAAAGAATTCAGGAAAAAATCCCTTGAATTTTCAAAGTAGCAAAATGTTAGAGGAGACCCAATGATAATATTGGGTCTTCTTTTTTTTGTTGAAATTCAAAGATTCCGGCCGGAGCACACTCTGCATGAAGCAATGTCTCCCCCCCCACACACGGATGCAATTCAAAGCACGCCTTTCGTACTCGGCAGTTCGTATTTGTAAATATCCCGTCTGACAGCCATTTTGACGGCTTTGGCCAAAGCCTTGAAAATGCCTTCCGCCTTATGATGTGCATTATTGCCATCAGCCTTGATATGCAGGTTTATGCGGGCTGCGTCGCTAAGAGATTTGAAGAAATGCGGAAACATTTCCACAGGCATCTCGCCGATTTTTTCGCGATTGAAATCAACGTCATATACAAGCCATGCACGCCCGCCAAAATCGAGCGCCACCTGACACAGGCAGTCGTCCATCGGCAGACAGAATCCGTAACGTTCTATGCCCCGCTTCTCGCCCAACGCTTTATACAGCGCTTCGCCCAGCGCAATGGCCGTGTCTTCAATCGTGTGATGCCCGTCTACGTGCAGATCGCCTTTCGCTATGATTGTCAAATCCATTCCCGAATGTTTTCCGATCTGGTCAAGCATGTGGTCAAAAAAACCTATTCCGGTGGAAATATCTGTTTCCCCATTGCCGTCCAGATTCAGGCGGACGAATATCTCCGTCTCTTTCGTAGTGCGTCGCACGGTTGCCGTACGTTCGCCGGCAAAGATGTATTCGGATATTTCGTCCCAGCAGGTTGCCGTAAACAGGAAGCCGTCGCCCGACAAAGTGCGCTTTCCCTGCGGATTAAGAAGAATCGCCTTGCAGCCGAGATTTCCGGCCAGTTCCACATCCGTCAGGCGGTCACCGATGACGAACGAACTTTCGAGGTCATAATCACCGCCCACATAAGCGGATAGCATTCCTGTGGCAGGTTTTCTGCCGGGCGACCCGGCTTCAGGAAGCGACGGATCTATCCGTATATCATCGAATTTTACGCCTTCGTTTTCAAACGTTTGCAACATTTTTTCCTGCACAGAGTCAATATTTGCCTGAGGATAGGCAGGCGTACCCAGCCCGTCCTGATTGCTCACCATTACAAATTCAAAATCAAGATGATGGCGCATAAAATACAAATTACGGATTACGCCGGGCACAAATTCAAGCTGTTCCAGACTGTCAACCTGATACGTCACAGGCGGTTCCACGATAAGCGTCCCGTCGCGATCGATAAATAATGCTTTTTTTTTCATAGCCGTGTATACTTAATAATGAAGAATGTCAGATATTCAAGTCGTGCAATGCCTGCACCAGCGCCGCGTTCTCTTCCGGCGAGCCGACAGTAATGCGCAGACAGCCGGCACATAGCGACACCGAGCTGCGATTGCGGACGATGATTCCCTTATCGGCAAGATGTTGATATATCCCGTCGGCATCGGGGGTCTTGACGAGCAGGAAATTGGCATCCGACGGATAAACTTTTGCCACCCACGAAATAGCATTCAACTGTCCGGCAAGCCATTCGCGCTGGGCAAGAATCAGTTCCACCCAGCCATTCTTGCGCGATTCATTTGCAATATGCTCGCTGACAAAGTTCTGCGTCAGCAGATTGATGTTGTACGGATATTTCACCTTATTGAAGAAACTGATGATTTCTTCGGAAGCAAACGCCATACCGCAACGTACGGAAGCCAGTCCCCATGCTTTTGAGAAAGTATGAAAAACGATGATATTCGGATAGTTGTCAAGTACGGTCAGCCACGATGCTTCCGATGAGAAATCAATATACGCCTCATCAACGACTACAATGCCGTCGAAGTTTTCTACTGTCCTGGTCATTTCGCTGCGATTCAGCAAATTTCCGCTTGGGTTGTTCGGCGAACAGAGAAAAATCACCTTGGTTTGCCTGTCCGTTGCCGCCAGCAGTCGTTCGGCATCGAGCGTATAGTCTTCATTCAAAAGGACTCTTCGATACTCCACGTTATTGATGCCGGCGCATACCCGATACATGCCGTAAGTTGGGTCAATCGCCACTATATTATCATGTTGAGGCTCGCAGAAAATGCGTATTACGAGGTCTATCGGCTCGTCGCTGCCCACGCCCAGCATGATTTGTGAAGGACGGACGCCTTTCAATCGCGCAATCTTTGCTTTCAGCGCTTCCTGCAAGGGGTCGGGGTAGCGGCTGTATGGCGAATTCATCGGATTTTCGTTGGCATCCAGATAGATAGAGGCTTCGCCCTTAAACTCGTTGCGTGCGCAGGAGTAGGGTTTCAGCAGACGGATGTTTGGGCGAACCCATTTTGTAATGTCCATATTTCAAGATTCAAAGTTTAGAATTTGATTCTTTAAGTCTTATGCTGACGGCATTTTTATGCGCCTCCAGTTGTTCGCTGGCGGCCATGATTTCAACGGTTGCGCCCAACGCTGTCAGCCCTTCTCTTGTAATCTCCTGGAAAGTAATCTTTTTCATAAAACTGTCCAAATTTACGCCGCTGTATGCCCGCGCATATCCGTTTGTCGGCAGTGTATGAT
>JAIRLL010000160.1 GCA_031259505.1 Tannerella sp. | reverse complement strand
CACCCCGAACTCCGCAACGGAACGAGGCGCATCGGCTTTGGCAAGTTTGAGATAGATAGACAGTTTGCCAACCGGCGCGTTCATGTTTCGCATCGTTTCATGGAGCCGGGCTGTAACCGTTTTCAGTGTCGCAAGGTCTGATTCCGGGGGAACCAGTTCTGCGCATTCTCTTACATTCTGGTCAAACTTCAGGACATAGTCTTCACTGAAAAGGGGCGACTGCGAGATAAAATCTTTCAAATCCCGTTTCAAACTTGCCAGAATATATTTTCCGACGATGGGCAATTCCTCATCCTTACAATTGTAACTTCTTACTTTCATATCGTTATGTTATCATAGAAAATTCATGGCGTAAAAGTAATAAAAATGTAAATACGAATCGTCGAAACACGACTTTTTTTTATTCCGAAGAATATTTGAACTGCGAAACCGGCTGTTCCGCGTGTTTTTGCCGGGGAGATACCGGATGATCTGAAAAAAACACTATCTTTGTATCACCAATTTGAGAGTGTGTCCACACGCATGTGTGAACAGGAAACAGAAAAAGGAATCAATTAGAATCAGGAAATATGCTGAAACATACGAAAATTATCGCAACCATTTCGGATCAGCGCTGCGAGGTGGATTTTATCCGGGCGCTTTATCAGGCGGGCATGAACGTGGTACGGCTGAACACGGCGCACATGCAGGCGGAAGGTCTGAGCCGGGTAGTAAACAATGTGCGCGCCGTGTCCGATCGCATCGGCATTCTGATCGACACGAAGGGTCCGGAAATACGCACCACGCAGTCGGATGCCCCGATAGCGTTCAGGACAGGCGATATTGTGGCCATGGTTGGCGAACCTGACGAAAACACCACTCGCGAATGTATCCGTGTATCGTATAAAAGTATGGCAGACGACCTGCCCGCGGGCAGCGACATCCTGATCGACGACGGCGACCTGGAACTGAAAGTGAGAAGCAGAGAAAACGGCCGGCTCGTTTGCGAGGTGCTGAACGACGGCGTGCTGGGCAGTCACAAAAGCGTGAACGTGCCCGGCGTACGTATCAACCTGCCTTCGCTGACCGACAACGACCGCGCGAATATCCGCTGGGCGATAGCGCACGACCTGGATTTCGTCGCCCATTCATTTGTACGCAGCAGGCAGGATGTCCTCGACGTCCAGCAGTTGCTCGACGAGCACAGCAGCCCGATCAAGATCATCGCCAAGATCGAAAATCAGGAAGGCGTAGACCGCGTGGACGAGATTCTTGAGGCGGCATACGGCATCATGGTGGCGCGCGGCGATCTGGGCATCGAAGTGCCGGCCGAACAGGTGCCCGGTATTCAGCGCATACTGATTCGCAAATGTGTCGAAGCCAAAAAGCCCGTCATTGTCGCCACCCAGATGCTGCATTCCATGATCACGAACCCGCGACCGACGCGCGCCGAAGTGACCGACGTGGCCAATGCGATCTACTACCGTACCGACGCGCTGATGCTGAGCGGCGAGACGGCGTATGGCAAGTATCCCGTCGAGGCGGTGCAGACGATGACGAAGATTGTCCGCGAGACAGAAAAGACCAAACTGAGCGCAAACGACATCCGCGTGCCGATACAGGGCGACGACCTCGACGTCACCTCGTTTCTTGCAAAGCAGGCCGTCAAGTCGTCGCAGAAACTGAATGTCCGCGCCATTATCACGGACTGTTTCAGCGGACGGACAGCACGCTACCTGGCAGCGTTTCGCGGCGTGGCCACGGTGTTTGCCATCTGCTACAGCGAGCAGGTGATGCGCATGCTGTCGCTTTCCTACGGCGTCTGGGCGGTCTACCAGCCGTGGAACGAGGATCGCCGGGAATATCTGTACGATGCCTTGCGACGGCTGATCGGGAGCGGACGGCTCACTCCGGAAGACAAAGTGGCGTACCTGAGTGGGAGTTTTGGCGCGGGCGGAGGCACTACGTTTCTTGAAATCAACAAAGTGGGGAATGTCCTCAATGCAGGGAAAGTATACCAGTTGCCGATATTCAAATAGCTTTGACCCGAGTTCGGTATAAGAAAAATGGGCAGGATTGTTTCCGGAATCAATGAGTCTAATCGGAATCCGGCCGGATTGTCAACAGAAACATTGTTTCTAATCGGAATCTGACTGGATTGTCAACAGAAACATTGTTTCCAATCGGAATCCGGCTGGATTGATTCCAATAACCTGAGTTCGGTATAAGAAATTCATAATGAATGTTCCGGGAAGGGGGAAAATGCGTCTTTCGGTCTTCAGGATGTTTCGCCGCGTTTCAGGGACGGCAGCGCTCCGTCCGTTCAGTCATTCAGGAATATTCTCCGCAGTTCCGTGAAGTCGGAAATGACGGCGTCGGCAGTTTCATGGCCGCCGTAATCGTTCCAGCCTGTTTTTTTCAGCCAGACGGTACGGCATCCGGCTATCGTCGCGGGGACGATGTCTCTGTCATGCGAATCACCGACGACGGCCACTTCGCCCGGCGTCAGGCACAGCGTCTCGACGCCCAGCCGGAATATCTGCGGGTCGGGCTTACGGACGCCGACGACGGCCGATTCCGTCACCGCAGGGAAATATTCCTTCAGTCCGAAATCGGCGAGGACGGCGTTCAGGTTACCGTAGAAATTGGATACCAGCGCAAGGCGATACCGCTCGGCCAGGTCGGCGATGACCGGTCGTGCGGCGTCGACCGACCGTGCGGCGTATTCGTAGCAGCGGTCGGCGATGCGGCGTGCCGTTTCCTGCGCGGCGGCCTGTCCGTGCAGAAAGCCGTTACCGGTCAGGCGGTCGAACTGAATGCGGATTTTCAGGTGCATCATGTCGGCAAACGTGTGATGCGGGCGGATGACGGGATTGCGTCCCAGCGTCCGTTCGCCGTGTACGTATGCATCCCTGAAGACGGACTGGTCGGGGAAGAGGATGTGTTCGGCTTCGTATGCCCGGCGGATGACTTCGCCCCAGTGCACGCCGTTGCTGTCGATCGTCCCGCCGTAGTCGAAGAGGATACCGCCTGTCTGTCTGCCGTCAATCATGCTGCGTCTTCTTCTTTTGTCAGCCGGTCGGCGAACGAGCGGCAGAAACGTTCGTGCGTGCACACCATGTATGTCAGCAGGGCGTTGAGCACGGTCAGTTCGAATGTGAAATATATCCAGGGCATATCGACCGCCAGCGAAACGAACAGCGCGATGGCGCGCGTGTTGAACGAAAGCATGTTGGTATACTTCATCAGCGGAAGGCTTTTCGTGCGAAACGAGTTGCGAAACCATTCCGGTGCGCCGGCGGGGTATTTTTGCGTCAGCGCGTTTCGCATCCGCAGGAACTGTCCGGCCCATGCTTCCTGTCCCTTTGTATAGTCGTAATAAATACGGTCGGAGAGTTTGGACACGAATCCGTCCGACCATTTTTTTCGTCTGTATTGATCCAGCATTTTTTTCGCGTCGGCCAGTTCGCTACCCGATTCGCCCTTGAGGAAAAACAGATGCACGTTGCGATAGTAGTCTGCCATGGCTGCCTGTTTTGCGTGAAAAAAACCTGTCACGGCGGCCAGCGCCCATATCCAGAGTTCCCACTGGGGCATCAGGCGCAGGCAGATGGCTGCATAGATGCTGACGAACCATACCTGGCTGCAGAAACCGTCGAGCAGGCGTCCGAGCGGCGACGTTTGCCCTGTCATGCGCGCCAGTTGTCCGTCGGCGCTGTCATACGAATTTGCCCAGACGAGCAGCGCCATTCCCGCCATGTTAATCCACAGGTCGGCGAAATAGAAGCACACCCCCGCCGCCGCGCCAATCAGCATCGACGCTACGGTGACGGTATTGGGATGCACGCCCCACTTCCTGAAAAACAGCGCCAGCCGGTAGCCTACCGGGCGGTAGAAACGGAGGTCGATAAACTCTTCCGTATCCATCGATTTGAGCGTGGCTTCAATGTCCGACTGCATATGTTCTTTTTTCATAGCGTTCGATGAAATGATGAATACATTCGGCGATGTGGATTGCGGCCTCGTTGCGGCAGGGGGCGAAGCTCGGCCAGTCGTTGAAGTCGATCAGGCGTATGGAACTGTCGTCGGCCACGATACAGTCGCCGCCATATATTTTTATGTTCAGTATGCCGGCTGCGGCGGTGCAGAGGCGGTGCAGCCGTTCTTCGTCGAAGGGGATGCCCCGTGCCTGTCCGTTGATTTTTTCGAGGCCGAACTTGCTGTGCCGTCCGGGGATGGCGGTAGGGTAGAACCAGTAGAAGAAGTCGGCGCCGGCTATGCCGTAGAATTTCACGAGGTCGCCGGCCAGATGTTCGTTGATGACGGCCGTTTCGATTCCCCGCATGGCATATTCTCTGAGGATGTCTCCGGCTTCGTCGAGGTGACGGACGTAGGTGACATCTTCGCGATGGATGGCGTGAAAGTCGCCGCGCTTGATCCAGCAGTTGTCGAAGCCGGCTTCTTCGAGCATGTGGACGGGGTCGCCGGCGGTATCGACGATGATGCTGTACGGATGTGCGATACTGTTGGACATGAGCAGGCGCGTCATCCGTTCGCGCGTGCAGTTCTCGATGCCGTAGCCGGAATTGACGACCATGCGCCCTTCGTCTTCCATCTGTTTGAGCCGGCGCACCGCTCCGACGTCGCGCGCCATGCTGAAGATGGCCGTTTCGTCGCACGTTTCGATCTGCAGATCCGTCTCTGCATATTCGTTCACGACATATCCCATTTCGCGCAGCCGGCTGGCCGTCAGCGAAAATATGGCCGCGTCGTTGCCGATATGATTGGGCGAAAACCGGCTGCCCCGGCGAATACCTGCTATAGTTCCTTTATTCATCATTTACTTTCATTTGCGTAAAAACGGTGACAAAGATAACAAATTAATAGACAATAAAACGAAAAAAGAAGGACAATTCTGCGTGGAAACAGCCGTGCGTATGAAAATACAATCTACTTTTGCATAAATTTATTTGATATACGGTCATGACAAAGGGATATATCTGTATTATTATATATATGCTTGCGCAGCCGGCGTTTGTGGCGGCGCAGGAGGGGCACAATCTTGACTCGCTGGCAAGTGAAGGGCGCAGGACGGTAAGGGAGATAATAGAGGAACTGGCGCCCGGATACAATGCCGACAGCGTGCGTGCGGAAGTAGAAAAAGGTTCCTACTTCTCGCTCTACAAAGACAATTATTTCATCGGAGGGACGGAAATCGGCAATGGTCTCAACCGGCTGAAGGCGGCCAGTTCGAGCATCAAGTTTCAGGTGAGCATCAGCCAGCGCCTCACGCGCAGCCGCCTGCCGCTCGATACGTATCTCTACATCCAGTTCACGCAGAAAACGATATGGAACGTCCTGGAAGAATCGCTGCCCATATATGACATGAACTTCAATCCGGGCATCGGGCTGGGACACCTGATTGTTCACCGCAACAAATACATCGGTAATGCCTACGTCATGCTCGAACACGAGTCGAACGGCAAGGACGGCGAGTATTCGCGCAGTTGGAACAAGGTATCGTTCGGCTGTCGCCTGCTGCTGAGCCGGCACGTGGATGTGCATGCCAAGACGTGGATTCCCATCATCGACAGCGATAACAATCGCGACATACTGCGGTATAACGGACTGGCCGACATTACGCTCAATTATACCTCTCCCAACAGGCGGTTTATCTTCACGCTTGCCTCCACATGGCGGTCGCGCTCGTTCAGTTTCAACACACAGTGGGAACTCAGTTTCAAAACAAACCGGAACGTGAATCAGTACTTCTTCATTCAGTACTACAACGGTTACGGCGAATGCCTGCTCGACTACAACCGCTACAGGAACATGCTGCGCATCGGGTTTGTCATCAAACCGGAGGGCTTCAACCTCTTTCATGCGCAGCCGTGAGAGCCTGACGGAAGAAGGGCGGAATAAAAAATTTGGATATTAATCAAACAGTTCGTAGCTTTGCCGCCGTCGATTCGATATGATGTCGAACCGCTTTTTTGAAGGTTTATCCGGTCATGGTTTAAATCGGTTGAAATGTGTATCTATGCAGCAAAAAAGATGAAACATACGCAAATCATAAGTTGTCCTTATTGCAGTTCAATTGATTTAGTGAAGAACGGTCACAGAGAAAACGGCAGTCAACGTTGGCGCTGTAACAATTGCC
>JAIRLL010000293.1 GCA_031259505.1 Tannerella sp. | reverse complement strand
TACATATATGGAAACCATATATAGATATATGAAACCTATATATACATATATGGAGATCATATATAGATATATGAAATTCATATATACATATATAGAAATCATATGTACATATATGGAGTCCAAATATACACTGATAAATTCCCCCGGCGCAGTGACGTGCGTCAATAATGCATTGACTGTCATAGCATTTCTGGCATTCCGGCACGGCGGCAGACTGTCCGTATTTTCTATGGATAAGAAATAAACAGGATATAATGCTTTAAGCGGGTAAAAAAAATGAGATTGAAAGATAACAGAGTCCCGGATTGCCACGACGCTGCGCTCCCCGCAAAGACGGCGGACGCCATTGACGGCAACAATGGCATCCCCGTCATTGCAAACAGAGAGAAGCAATCCGGGCACATGTTACACTTTCTTATTATGACTTACGACTTACGACTTACGCCATCCCGATTTCTTTTTACTGTCCGGCAGCATGTCAAAATAAAAAAAGTTGTCCCGTCCAATTTTTCCCCGTGCTTTTGAGTACATTTTATTCCGTCATATTGTCTATATTGGCAAGTAAAAAAACAAATCAGTCTCTTTCATGAATGACAGGCAAGATGAGAATAATAATAAAGCTCTATGGAACAGCTTTTTGTCGGGCGATGACACGGCGTTCGGTTTACTGTATGACACATACCTGAACCGGCTCTATGCCTACGGTCTGCATTTTACATCCAACCGCGAACTGGTGAAAGATTGCGTGCAGGACCTCTTTGTCAAACTTTACGTAAACAGGAAACGCCTGAAACCGGTCGACAACGTCAAGGTTTATCTTTATCAGTCGATGAAAAATACGCTGTTCAACCTTTTCAAGAAAGAAGTCGAACATTATCAGATAGATTCGATCGAGCCTGTTTTCTGCATCGAACTTTCGGCGGAAGCTCAACTGATTGAATCGGAACAGTTGTACGAGCAAAAGAAACGGATTGCACGGATGATGGAACACCTCACTCCCCGCCAGCGCGAAGCGCTCTATTACCGTTTTGCAGAAGAACTGTCGTACGAGGAAATTTGCAGGCTGATGAAAATGAATTATCAATCAGTCAGAAATTTGATTCATCGCTCGGTGCTGAAGATACGCAGTGCGGCGACCGGCGAGAGCAAAAAAAACGGAAACATTGAGTACAGCGACGAAAACAAATTGTCTAACATATAGTTTTTTTGAAAGGATGAAAGAAGATAACAAATATACTGTTGCGGACTTACTGGGAGATGAACGCTTTATCTCGTCGGTCAACCGTCCTTCGCTCGAAAACGAAGCCTTCTGGGCGGCGATGCGGAGGGAGGGACGCGTGACGGACGAAGATTGCGAACTGGCGCGCTACTGCATCCGTTCGTTTCACCCGTCCGGCAAGGCGCTGACCTCGGAAGAAGCGGCGGATTTGTGGACGAATATCCGTATGGAAACCGCCCGCCGAAAGGTTGCCGGCCACAGGCGCGTGCTGCTGTACAGGCTTTTGCCGGCCGCCTGCGCACTGGCCGCGGTGTGCTGCTGGTTCGTTTTCCGGCCGTCGACAGCGCTCATGACGCCGCTCGCTGCCGAAATCCCGGCGCCGAAGATAGAAGACGTCGCCCGACCGGACAGCGTGGGGCGCGACATACGGATTATCTTTTCCAGCGAAGAAAGCATGACGCTCAAAGAGAAAACAGCCGACATAATATACAACGGGAAGGGCGAGGCCGAAGTCAATTCGCACGTCGTATCCCAGTCTGTCAAACCGGCGGCAGAGACCTCGCGGGTGGCGTATAACCAGGTGGTAGTCCCGCCCGGAAGACATACCTCGCTCACGCTTGGCGACGGCACTAAGCTGTGGATCAACGCCTCTTCGCGCGTTGTCTATCCACCTGTCTTCGACGGCGAAAAGCGTGAGATCTATCTCGAAGGCGAAGCCTATCTGGAAGTGACGCCCGCCGCCGCCCGTCCGTTCACGGTCAAAACCAGCCGGATGGAAATACTGGCGCTGGGCACGGCATTCAATGTTTCGGCATACGACGGCGAGCCGTCGCAGACGGTAGTACTGGTGACGGGCGCCGTCGCCGTGAAAACGGGAAAAGAAACCGGACAGGTTACGGAAATGGCGCCGAACCAGCTCTTTCAGGTCGCCGGCCAGGAAACGAAGTTGCGAAACGTAACGGTGGCGAACTACATCTCCTGGAAAGACGGACTCTACATCTACAAGGACGAGGCGCTCTCGCTGATACTCAACCGGCTGGCTCACTACTACGGAGCGACGATACGCTTCTCGCCCGAAGCCGGCGCCCTGCGATTCACCGGGAAACTGGATTTGAAAACCGATCTCGAACGCGTACTGAACGGCCTCTCGAACACGGCGCCCGTACGCTGCCGCAAAGAAAACGGCGAGACTTTTTATCTGTACACTAACCCTTAAAACAGACTGCATATGGAAAATACATCATGAAGCGCCAAGCATTGCACACGGGATAAAAGAACCGGGAAATACTGCCAGTATTCCCCGGTCGAATCGACTTTAAGCAAAAAGTACAACTTATTTAAACAACAACTTAAAATCATTACAAAGGTATGACAAACAAATTAATTAAAGGCATAAAAAATGCCAGACTTAAAAAATTGACAAGAATCATGAGACTGTCCGCATTCTTCCTGATCATGGGAATAAGCATTGTGAACGCTCACGGCAGCTATTCGCAGGAAACGCTTCTGTCGCTGGATATGAACAACAAAACCGTACGCGAAGTGTTTGACGAGATTGAAAGCAGGAGCGAATTTGTTTTCTTCTACTACACGGACGCGGTAGACGAAAACAGGAAAGTACGCATCCGCGTGAAACAACAGACGATCGACAAAGTGCTGGATCAACTGTTCAAAAACACGGACAACGTGTATACCATCGACGAACGGCAGGTCTACATAGCCCGCCGTACTGAAACGCCCGAACCCGAACAGAACAGAAAAAGAATCACGGGAACGGTCGTAGATGCGAGCGGCGAAACCATCATCGGCGCGAACATCGTGGAGAAAGACGTCGCCTCTAACGGGACAGTGACCGACGCCGACGGGAATTTTTCGATCAGCGTGCAGGAGAATGCCGTACTGCGAATATCCTACATCGGATACATCGCGCAGGAAGTCGCGGTCGGAAACCAAACCCGCCTGCAAATCACCTTAACGGAAGATTCGCAGCGCCTGGACGAAGTGGTAGCCGTGGGCTACGGCATACAGAAGAAGGTGAACCTGACCGGCTCGGTGGCGACTTTGAAGGTGGAGGAACTGAACAATATTCCGGCAAGCAACCTGTCGAACGCTTTGGGAGGACGGCTTGCGGGCGTGTACATCTCCGGCGGAATGGGCGGACGTCCGGGCAACAGTTCGGCGATCGTGATTCGTTCGAAAGGTACGTGGAACAATACCGACCCGCTGTATGTCATCGACGGTGTGGTGAGAGACAAGTTCGCGTTCGACGGAATCGACGCCAACGATGTGGAGAACATCTCGATCCTGAAAGACGCCGCTTCGACAGCCATCTACGGTTCGCGTTCGTCCAACGGCGTCGTGCTGATAACAACCAGGAAAGGTAAAGAAGGAAAACCGGTGATCACCTACAACGGGTCGGTCGGATTGTCGGACGCAACACGTGTCCCGTCTGTGCAGAGCGCGTACGAGCATGCCAGGTTCATCAACGACGGTCTGCGAGTCGGCGGCGGGGATTCGAGCCATCCCAACTGGTTTACCGACGACGAACTGGAGTATTACAAAACTCATTCGTATAACTGGATAGACGAGGTATGGCGAAACCCGATGCTCACGCAACACTCGCTGAATGTGAACGGCGGAAATCAGCATGTTCGTTATTTTATCGGAGGTTCGGAGTATTACGAAACAGGCGGATTCGACAATATGACATTCAATAAATACACGCTCCGCGGAAATATCGAAGCGAATATCACCAAAAACCTGATTGCTTCGCTGAATTTGAATCTGGATAACCGCGAAGACCATAAACCTTATTGGGTAAACGACGGCGACCGCGACGGGCTGGACGATATGTGGGGAAGTTTCCTGTTGCTATCGCCATCGTTTTTCCCTGCGTATATCAACGGATTGCCGGTGCGTGCGGCGACTCTTTCGACGAATATACACATTCCGGAAGTGGTCAGTCGGGGCGGAGAGGTGTACAACAATCGAAGTTACAACAATCAGGAAGCCAACATCGCTTTGCAGTATAATTTCGAGAGCGTAAAAGGATTGAGCGTAAAAGCGCTGTACAACACATACAGCAGGCAGCAGTTTACCAAACGGTTCAATGTCCCGCATAATGAGTATTTCTTCAAAACAACCGGAGAACATGGGCATATTGTCACCAACGAACCGACCGGAGAAACATATACCCGAGAAGCGGACGGCAACCTTCTGTTCGAACAGTACAACCGTAACCGCAGCTATCAATTCAACGCTTTTGTCAATTACGACCGGACTTTCGGCAAACACAGCATCAATGCGGTGTTTGTTTACGAACAGTCGGAAGGAACAGCCGATTGGTTCAGCGCCACGACAAAGAATTTCATCAACCCGGCTATCGACCAGTTTCCTGCCGGAAGTAAAAACACCGGCGATTTCGGCGTCGACGGCAACGGCTCCGAAACCGGACGCCAATCTTACGCCGGACGTATCCACTATGGATACGACGATAAATATCTTGTCGAACTGTCGGCTCGTTACGACGGATCGGTGATGTTCGCTCCCGGACGTCGCTGGGGATTCTTCCCTTCGGGTTCGGCTGCATGGCGCATTTCGGAAGAGAATTTCTTCAAGGAGAATGTTTCATTCATTGATTATATGAAACTTCGCGGGTCGGTCGGATTGCTGGGAAACGACTTTGTTGACATCAATAGCGACGGCGTTGCGGACGGATGGCAATGGATGTCGACCTACAATTTTACCACCGGAACGGAATATGGTAAAACAGCCAGCGGACTACAGCAGGGCGTGATTGCAAATCCCGAAATCACATGGGAAAAATCGCTGGCCTACGACGGCGGATTGGATTTGGCTTTCCTCAACAATCGTTTGACTGCATCGTTTAGTCTTTTCTACAAACATACTTACGATATTTTAGCCACCCGCATCAGAATTTTACCTGTCACTTTCGGCGGCAATATGCCGGCAGAAAACTATGGCGTGGTCGATTCGCACGGGTATGAATTTGAACTCGGTTATACCGACCGTATCGGCGATTTCACCTGGCATATAGGCGGAAATATCGCGTATGCAACCAATAAAAACGTTGAACTTGACGAGGCGGAAAATATCCGCGCTTATCAATCATCGAAAGGATTGAATACCGATCGTAGACAGGGATATGTTTATTCGGACATTATCCGTACGCAAGCCGACCTCGACGCGCTGCCCGCAGGATATACTATCAACGGCGACACTCCGCAACTCGGTATGTTGAACTATAAGGATCTTCGCGGGGTAACCGACGATGCTCCCGACGGTAAAATCACTGCCGAAGACCAGGACTGGATTGTCGAACACAGCGCGCCGCCACTGAGTTATGGCGTATATCTCGGCGCCGAATGGAAAAATTTCGCATTGAACATGCTTTTTCAAGGATTTGCCGGACACAAAGTCCTCTACGACCATCGATGGGTGTCGGGAGGAGCAAACGAACGGAATTACGATTTCTGGACAGACCACTGGACGCCCGAAAATCCTGACGCCAAATATCCCCGTGCCGAATCGAGCCGCTACATGTGGGGCGATATGCCGGCTTCGTCGTTCTGGGTAAAAAACGGTTCGTTCCTTCGTTTGAAGAACGTCAATCTATCGTATTCCCTTCCGAAGTCGCTGTTGTCGAAAATAAATATTTCGCAAGCGAAACTGTTCGTGACGGCAACCAATCCCTTCCTTTTGATAGACCATATTAAGGATTTCGACCCCGAACTCGGCATCAACAATGGTACGGGAGAT
>JAIRLL010000102.1 GCA_031259505.1 Tannerella sp. | reverse complement strand
GCGCCGCCCCTCCACTCTGTCAACCCCGCAAGGGGTTGTACAAATGGATGACGGACAGTCCCGCCGTTGCGAGCCGCCAGGCGTGGCAATCCAGGTTTTTGCGGTCTTTTAATCTCCCGCTTTTATTCGCTGAAAGGATTGTCCGTTCGGTAGAATCATATCACAACTTTACACCGCGCGCAGTATAACAACTTTCGGGATGGAGGCAAAATCAGACATTTTTTTTTATCCGGAAACTGCATTTGCGGATTGCATTTTCAGTTATATTTGCATGACAAATTTAACAGTTAAAAGAATGAAGACGGTAATCAGGTTATTAGCGCTGGTTTGCCTGTTTCCATGCCTGTTACAGGCTCAAAACAGGACTTTGCATGATTTTACGGTGAAAACGATTGATGGCGAGGATTTTTCGCTTTCGCAACTGAAGGGGCGGAAAGCGCTGATCGTCAATGTGGCGTCCAAGTGCGGGCTGACGCCGCAGTATGAACAGTTGCAGTCACTGTACGAGAAATACAGGGACAGAAATTTTGTGATTGTCGGTTTCCCGGCAAACAATTTCGGTCAGCAGGAACCGGGAACGAACGAAGAAATAAAAGCGTTTTGCACGCTTAACTATGGCGTTACGTTCCCGATGATGCAAAAAATCTCCGTGAAGGGCGAAGACATGGCTCCGCTGTACAAATGGCTCACACAGAAGAGTGAAAACGGAAAGGAGGATGCCGAAGTGACGTGGAATTTTCAGAAATTCCTGATCGATGAAAACGGCCGGTTAGTGAAATCCATCCCTCCCAAAACTGTCCCTCTTTCCGAAGATATCGTTTCCTGGATAGAAGAGAAGGAGTAAGGCTGTCATTTTGCGACGGGGCCGAATATTCTTGCAATCAAGTCGTTTCGCTTTATTTTTCGTAGAATTTGCAGGATTTGCCTGCGGCTTTCGGGAAGGCGCCAGAAGAAAAAGATTCGCTGTGCGAGTTTTTCTTCCTGTGTTCTGGCGCATGGCGTGGGTTGCAGGGTATACGGATGCAGTCCGGTGTAATAGATTTCCGTCGACAAAGTCATGGGAGTAGGAGTAAAGTCCTGTACCTGTTCGAGGAGGAGGCGCAATTGCTTCGTTTTGACGGCCAGTTCCGCCATGTCGTTTTCCGTACATCCGGGATGACTTGAGATAAAGTATGGCGCCAGTTGCAGGTTTAATCCTTTCATCCTGTTGATGCGGTCGAA
This sequence comes from Tannerella sp., assembly GCA_031259505.1. GTDB lineage: Bacteria > Bacteroidota > Bacteroidia > Bacteroidales > Tannerellaceae > Tannerella. The sequence continues at coordinate 5,265 of JAIRLL010000102.1, read as the reverse complement.
AATCTGTTTGAACTGTTCGAACAGGCGAAACGAAGGCTTGCGCATCAGTTGCAGCACGCCGTCTTCCGTATGCTCGGGCGCCACTTTCAACCGTCCCGATACGTGGTGAGTTATCAGTTCTTCCGCGTATTCGCCGGCGGATTTGCTCCATGCCTTTTCGGTGCAGGCGTGCAAAAGCAGGTCGTAGCGGATACCGCTGCCGATAAATACTTTTTTGATTGCCGGCATCCGACGGACGGTTCTGTATAAATCGAGTAGCGGCGCGTGGTCGGCATGCAGGTTTTTGCATACCGACGGTGCGGTGCAGGATGCTTTCCTGCATTTCCGGCAGATGCTTTCATCCTTTCCCCGCATTTGGTACATGTTGGCAGACGGGCCGCCTACATCGCTTATATGGCCTTTGAAATCGGGCATTTCGCATATACGGCCGATCTCTTCCAGTATTGAGCGGCGACTGCGCGATGTGATGAATTTACCCTGATGCGCCGAAATGGTGCAAAACGCACAGCCGCCGAAACAGCCTCTGTGGATGTTGACGGAAAACTTAATCATCTCGTATGCAGGAATGGTTTTGCCCGCGTACTTCGGGTGTGGCATGCGCGTATACGGCAAGTCGAAAGAAGCGTCCAGTTCGGTTCCCGTCACGGGAGGGTACGGAGGATTGACGACGACTGACTGCTGTTTGGTTCGCTGTATGATACGCGATGCATGGTATTTGTTCGATTCTTCTTCGATTGTTTTGAAGTTCATTGCCTGTTTGCGTTTGCTTTTCAGGCATTCGTCGAACGGAAACAGTTCGATGTCGCCGGGCAAAACGTCCACGTGGTCTGCAATATAAGCTGTTTGCGGAATGTCTTTCAATTGCGAGAACGGGATGCCATCGCGCAGTTTGCGCACCAGTTCGCGGACAGGTTCTTCGCCCATGCCGTAGACCAGCAGGTCGGCGGGACTGTCGGCCAGGATACCGGGGCGGAGCGCGTTCTGCCAGTAATCGTAGTGCGCCAGCCGCCGCAACGACGCCTCGATGCCCCCCAATACGACGGGCGTTTCGGGAAAGAGTTTTTTCAGGATGCAGGCATAGACGATGCTCGGATAATCGGGTCGCAGACGTGGCTGTCTGTCGGGCGAATAGGCGTCGTCGCTTCGCAGCCGCCGGTTTGCCGTGTAGTGGTTGACCATCGAATCCATTGCGCCGGGTGCAATCCCGAAAAAGAGACGCGGCGCACCCAGTTTCCTGAAATCCCGCCAGTCGCCCCGCCAGTCGGGTTGTGGAACGATGGCTACGCGCAGTCCTTCGGACTCAAGTACGCGGCCGATGACTGCCGCGCCAAACGATGGATGGTCGACGTATGCATCACCGCTGAACAGTATCACATCCAGACAGTCCCAGCCGCGAAGTTCGACTTCTTTTTTTGTCGTCGGCAGCCAGTCCGTCAATGCGCGGGCTTTTATTCCGGTAGCCCTTCCCATACAAAACAGCCGGGAAAATGAAGCGCTGTCGCTGCCTGGAACAGCCCGAAAACGGACGACCCCGAACCGGACATCGATGCATACACGGCGCCCCGGGCGTAGAGTTCGTCCTTGATTTTGCCGATGACGGGACAGCGTTTGAAGATGCCCTTTTCGAAATCGTTTACAAGGTGTTCTTTCCATTCCGTGACGGGACGGGATATGATTTCGAGCAGCGGGAAAGCCGGGTTCGCCGGTTCGACAAGCGAATAGGCTTCGCGGGTAGAGATGTGCACGTCGGGTTTGACGATGTACAGCATGTAGCCTCTCAGCGACAGAGGCAGAGGTTCAAGCACGTTGCCCGTGCCGGTAGCGAGTGCAGGTTTGTCGCGGATGAAAAACGGACAGTCCGCCCCGACGGTTGCCGCCGTTTCTTCCAGTTCCCCGTCGCCTATATTCAGTTTTGCGAACGTGTTCAGCAGTTTCAGCATGAAAGCGGCGTCTGCCGAGCCTCCGCCCAGCCCCGCGCCAAAGGGAATGTTTTTTTTCAGATAGACGGCCAGCGGCGGCAGGGTGTGTTTTTCTTCCAGCACGTGCAGCGCCTTCATGACCAGATTGTCTTCGGGAGCGATGTCCGGGCGGATACCGCTCTGCGTGAACGATGTTTTGTCTGCGTGAACGACTTCCAGCGCATCCCGTAGCGGAATGGGATAAAAAACGGTCTCGATGTTGTGATAACCGTCCGGCCGTTTGCCCACTACGTGAAGCCCCAGATTGATTTTTGCGTTCGGGAAACAAATCATGCCGTCGGGGATTTTAGCGGTTGGGTTTGCGATGATTTTTTTGCGCGTTTTTCGGGCGGAAGGATTCTTTCCCTTTCTGCCGCGCCGGTTTTGCGCCGAGGCTGCCCGGTTTCCTTCCGCGCATTCGTCCTCTGTTTTTTTCGGGTTCGTAGGCCGGAACTTCTCCGAACGAAGGGTCGACGGGAATCTTGTAAATCGTTTTGCCCAGGAATGTTTCGATTTCCTTGAAGCGACTTTGTTCTTCCAGACCGACGAAAGTGATGGCTACTCCTTCGCCGTTCGTTCCGCGCGCCGTCCGGCCGATGCGGTGCACGTAGTCCTCCGGGTCGTTCGGAATGTCGTAGTTGATGATGAGGCTTATGTCGGTTATGTCAATACCACGCGATACCACGTCCGTGGCCACAAGTATGTCCGTATGTCTGTTTTTGAAATCTTTCATCACCTGTTCGCGTTCCGCCTGTTCGAGGTCGGAATGCATGGCGCGCACGTTGAGTTCCAGGCGTTGCAGTGTGATGGCCAGTTCCTTGACTTTCATTTTCGACGACGAGAAAATGATCACGCGCTGCGGATTGCTTTGCTTGAAGAGATGTCGCAGGATGGGCAGCTTCTGCGCTTCGTAGCAGATATAGGCCGATTGCAGGATGGCTTCGGGCGGTCGCGCGATGGCGATTTTTATCTCTACCGGATCTTTGAGTATCGTCTGCGCCAGCTTTTTGATTTTCGGGGGCATTGTGGCCGAAAACATGATAACCTGGCAATTTGCGGGCAACTGTTTGTATATCTGCATGATGTCGTCATAAAAACCCATGTCGAGCATGCGGTCTGCCTCGTCGAGAATGAAGAACGAAGTTTGCGAAAGGTCTACACTCCCCATATTCAGGTGGCTGAGAAGCCGTCCGGGCGTGGCGATCACAATGTCGGCTCCCATCCGCAGGCCGCGTTCCTGCTGAGAGTAGGCGATGCCGTCCGTTCCTCCGTAGACGGCTACGGCCGAGACCGGGACATAGTAGGAAAATCCTTCAATCTGCTGGTCGATTTGTTGCGCCAGTTCGCGCGTGGGCGACATGATGACGGCGTTGATGGCATCGGCAGGATATCCGCCCTTGCTCAGTTCATTGAGGACGGGCAACACGTAGGCAGCCGTCTTGCCCGAGCCTGTCTGTGCAAAGCCCATGATGTCTTTCCTTTCCAGAATAGGCGGAATCGACAGTTCCTGTATGGGCGTCGTTTCTTCGAAATGCATGGCATAAAGTCCGTCCAGTATGGCGTCTTCCAGTTTCAGTTCATCAAATTTCATGAATGCGTAAAATTATAATCATATGTATATGCGCGTCGTTATTTTTTGTTGGATAAAACGACGTGCAAAGTTACATATTATTTTACAGACAGCAAAATATGTAATAAATATGGGTGTAATTCAGACCGTCGCGCGGCGCTGTTCGGACAATGAAACTTCGCTAATATGCTCGGAAGATTTCGACCGGAAAAGCCCGTACAGCTTCCCGTACCCGTTGGAACGCGACAGTTTGAATTGCAGCCCGTTTGAGAATGACATTTCAGGATTCGGAATATTTCAGTATCTTTGCCCCCTCAAAACAGAAGTGGTAAAAATGAATTTTGTTGAAGAACTAAGATGGCGGGGCATGATACACGACATGATGCCCGGCACGGAAGAACAACTGCAGAAGGAAATGACTTCGGCATACGTGGGTATTGACCCGACGGCCGATTCGTTGCATATCGGTCATCTGGTGAGCGTCATGATGCTGCGGCATTTTCAGCGCGCAGGGCATCGTCCCATCGCTCTGGTTGGCGGTGCAACCGGCATGATAGGCGACCCGTCCATGAAATCGGCCGAACGCAATCTGCTCGACGAGGCCACGTTGTGGCACAATCAGGAATGTATCGGCAAGCAACTGGCCAGATTCCTCGACTTTGATTCCGACAGACCCAATGCCGCAAAACTGGTCAACAACTACGACTGGATGAAGGATTACACGTTTCTCTACTTCATCCGCGATATAGGCAAACATATCACCGTCAACTATATGATGGCAAAAGATTCGGTACGCAAGCGTCTCAGCGGCGAATCGAATGCAGGCATGTCGTTCACCGAGTTTTCGTACCAGTTGATGCAGGGCTACGACTACCTCTTCCTCTACGAACATGAAAATTGCCGCCTGCAGATGGGCGGTTCCGACCAGTGGGGCAATATTACGACCGGAACGGAACTGATTCGCCGAAAAGTGAATGGCGAGGCCTTTGCTCTGACATGCCCGCTGATCACCAAGTCCGACGGCGGCAAGTTCGGAAAGACGGAAACGGGTAACGTCTGGCTGGACGGAAAACGCACTTCGCCCTATGCCTTTTATCAGTTCTGGCTGAACGTAAGCGACGCGGATGCAGCCAAATATATCAAGATATTCACGCTGCTGGACAGAGAAGAAATCGAAACGCTCACGGCAGAACAGAACGCCACACCTCACCTTCGCCCCCTGCAAAAGCGCCTGGCGAAAGAAATTACTGTCATGGTACACTCACCGGAAGACTACAATGCGGCAGTAGAAGCCTCCGGCATTCTGTTCGGAAATGCAACATCCGATACGCTGAAAAAACTGGACGAAGAAACGTTGCTGGCCGTTTTCGAAGGCGTTCCACAGTTCGAAATTTCGCGCGACGAACTGGCGGCAGGCATCAAGGCCGTCAACCTCTGCACCGAAAAAGCGCCCGTTTTCTCCTCCAAAGGCGAAATGCGCAAACTCGTGCAAAGCGGAGGCGTCAGCCTGAACAAGGAAAAGCTGTCCGGACCGGACATGCTTGTAGATACAAATAATTTGTTGAACGATAAATATCTGCTGGTTCAGCGAGGCAAAAAGAGCTATTCCCTGCTGATTGCCCGGTAATCTTTCTCGTTAAAATTGTTGCAGATTCGGAAAAAAAGCTCCACCTTTGCAGCGCTTTTCAAAAAACGATACAGCGCCGTATTGTCTCATGGTGTAATGGTAGCACAACA